>JBPCUV010000198.1:0-2671 GCA_051010975.1 Desulfocapsaceae bacterium | reverse complement strand
TTTAAGTCAAAAGGAAGTAAGGCGATACTCACTTCCTTACCCACAAGCATTTGAACGAGCGGGTGCTGGTAACTCTTCTTTATTTCTTCTTTGAGTTGAAGAAACCGCATTATTTGATCGTCCCTCAACCCCAACTCTTTGCCGACGACTTCATAACGTAAATCGGCAATCGTCCGCCCAAGAGGAGAGGAACCAAGTTCCTCTATCCTATCTTTGAGGTCATACTGGATAATAACTACCTTGGCGTCAGGACTGATAAAAGATTCATGTGTCACTCTTTCCTGAGAAACGGGAATAAAGAAATAGAGGAGAGCCAATAACAGCAGAAAAAGCGGAACGACGATTATTGCCTGTTTCATAGAAATCTGTGCGTTTGAGAGAGAGAAAATTTAGGTCAGCACTTCACCTCTTCGATACTGTACTGCTTCTGCAACATGTCCGTTATCGATATGCTCATTGCCGTTCAGATCAGCAATAGTGCGAGCTACTTTCAGTATTTTGTGAAAGGCCCTAGGCGATAACCCTAGTCGTTTGACGCTTTTAGTCAATAACCGCTTTGCATCTAAATTGATCTGGCAATATTTTTCGATCTCCCTGACACCCATTTGAGCGTTTGTATGGATTTCGTCTATAGATTTGAATCGTTCTGCCTGAATGCTCATTGCTTCACTTACAAGGCTTCTCACCTGAGCGGATGTTTCAGTATCTGATTTTTGGTCAGCTTTGTCAAAGTCGATGCCAGAGACGACCAGCTGCATATCTATGCGATCGAGTAATGGGCCTGAGATTTTAGATTTATAGTTTCTTATTTGTTGTTCGGTGCATCGGCAGCGGTTGATTCCGTCACCAAGGTAGCCGCACGGGCAGGGATTCATTGCCGCGACCAGCATAAATCTTGATGGGTAGGTCAAGCTGGCCTGGGCTCTTGAGAGCGTTACCAATCCATCTTCCATTGGTTGACGCAGCACCTCGAGAACGTGTTTTCTGAATTCCGGTAGTTCGTCGAGAAACAGTACTCCGTTATGGGCCAGTGAGACTTCGCCGGGACGTGGATATGTTCCACCGCCGATCAGGCCTGCATCGGATATCGTATGGTGGGGAGACCTGAAAGGACGATGGTTTAGCAGATCGAACTTTTTCTCTTTACCGATAATAGAATAGATCCTGGTGGTTTCAAGCCTTTCATCCAGCGTCCAGTCAGCCATGATTGATGGAATCGATTTTGCCAGCATCGTCTTTCCTGTACCTGGCGTCCCTTCCATTACGATATTGTGCATACCTGCGGCAGCTATTGCCAGAGCACGTTTGACGCCGGTTTGCCCTTTGATATCCTCAAATCCCACCTGATAGCGGCCTGGCACTGACAGATCTTGGTTGATGTTGAGCGTCTCTGCCTGTCTTACACCGTTTAAGATCTCGACGATTTGATAGAGATTGCTTACCGCTACAATTTTTATCGAATCGGTCAATAGTGCTTCCCGACCATTTTCCAGGGGAACAATCACACTTGTATAGCCGACTTCAGAAGCAGTTATTGCTATCGATAATGCTCCGGAAACGGGTAACAAAGAACCGTCCAACGACAACTCGCCTACTGCCAGATAGCCTTTGAGCATTTGGGGTGAAATAATCCCTGTCGCTGCCAGTAAACCGAGAGCGATAGGTAGATCAAAGCTGGGTCCTTCTTTTTTGATATCGGCCGGTGCGAGGTTGACCGTAATTTTGCGGGATGGAACCTCGTAGCCACAATTCTTTATCGCCGCTCTTACCCTATCCTTGCTCTCCCTCACCGAACTGTCTGGAAGGCCAACCGTAGTGAAAGAGGGAAGTCCCCTGCTGACATCGACTTCAACGGAAACCGGAACCCCATCTATGCCGTGTAATGCAGCACTGCCAACTTTTACGAGCATCAGCTCAGTGATGGTGAGATTGGCCCTGAAACATAGCCTGGACAGTTTTTGAATAGGGACCATTGCGGTACTGGTAGATATAGAGCGGCGTGAGTACCTCCATACCCGTTCCACCATTCTTGATCCCCTCAACAATGACAAGAGAAGCGTTTTTTGTCCCTGGATAGGAGTAAATAAATTGTATTTTTTTGGGTGAGATTCGATGAGTTTTGAAACAGAATAGTAGTTCTGCTGCTAACTCGGCGGGATAGATAAATATTATTTTTCCCCTGTTCTTCACGCTGAAATATGCCGATTCGACAAATACGGCTAAACCGCCATCATCTTGATGTCTAGCGGTCATTGCCTCGGGATTATTACTTACTCTGCCGGTCCCTTTTGCATAGAAAGGAGGATTAGCAGTGACCAAGCTGAACGATTCAGCCTTTATCATGGACCGGAAATCATGGAGGTTTCCTTCTATCAGTGAAAAGTTATTAAGATAGCCGTTTGTATCGATATTTAAGCGAGCCAGGTCAGCAAGCTCAGGCTGAAGTTCTACACCGGTTACGAAGATTTTCAGTTTGGCGTACCGATAACAAAAGATAAGGCCGATAATCCCGCAACCCGTTCCAATATCCAGTATCTTTTCGTCTTTTTTAATCTCGGGAAAATGGGCCAGAAGTACAGAATCAATTGAAAACCGATAACCGCTGCGGTGCTGTTTGCAGACAAGCCTACCGTCGAACAGGCTATCCTGGCTGACTTGCATTTTAAATGAT
>JBPCUV010000197.1:0-3200 GCA_051010975.1 Desulfocapsaceae bacterium | reverse complement strand
TTCTAAGTGCGGCGATCTGTATTCTGCTGCTCGCCCAACTTATCCCAAGTCCTTTAATGGCCGCTGAATATTTTCCTGCCGCCGAGCAGAACAGAGCCGTTCAAGAAATGCTTGAGGTAATTAATGGTTATGGCATGAAAGACCCTAAAATTCTGCAGGCCATTGAGAGGGTTCCCCGGCACAGATTCGTACCGGAGAACAAGAGAAAATACAGCTATGACGACACGCCACTTCCCATTGGCTACGGCCAGACCATTTCCCAACCATATATCGTTGCCGAAATGACGCGGCAACTACAGCTTTCATCAACCTCAAAGATACTCGAGATCGGAACTGGATCGGGCTATCAAGCAGCGGTGCTGGCTGAGATCACCCCCCATGTATACAGTATAGAAATTATTAAGCCGTTGCTGGAACGAGCACGTAAAACCCTGCAGGAAAACGGCTACGAGGACATCCGATTTCTTCATGGTGACGGGTATTACGGATGGCCGGAAGCGGCACCTTTTGATGGGATTATTGTCACCTGTGCAGCGGGTCACATTCCACCGCCTCTATTAGACCAACTCGCAGTCGGCGGAAGGATGCTTATTCCGGTTGGTAAACGATTCGGCACTCAATTCCTCATACTGGTAACTAAAAACGAAGATCAATCGTTTACCAGCAAGAATCTCATGGCAGTCCGTTTTGTACCTTTGGTCAGAAAATGACGCCCTCCGGCTCCTGGCAACTGCGAGTAGCCGTCTTTCTTGTGTCCTTCGTCATTATTGTTGTTGAAATCAGCCTGATGCGTGAACTTGCGCTGCGCTTTTGGGAACATCTTGCCTGGCTTGTGATAAGCATTGCACTTCTGGGGTTTGGAGCAAGCGGAACTTTGCTGGTGCTGATACAGAGTTTTTTAAAAGTGGACAGGGCGGTCCTGCAGTTTATTTCCCTCACAGGTGCGGCGGTCAGTTTTCCGCTAAGCTTGCTGCTGGTAGACAAATTTGACATCAATCTCATTCAAATGGTGTGGCAGCCCTCAAACATCTGGAAACTCGGTGCTCTTGAATTAATACTTGGAGTACCGTTTCTGTTCGGCGGGATGTTTATCGGCCTGGCCCTGCAAGATAAACCAGAAAAAGTACCAGGCCATTACGCCTCAAGTTTTTTAGGTTCAGGAGTTGGTGGTATCATGGTGCTGCCAGCACTATTTTTATTGCCGCCTCGTATGCTAATCCTCGGCAGTTCCTGTGTCACCTTGGCCGTGGCTATGTTCTTTGCCCGGAGACAAATAAACGCAGGAGGCTGGATTATCTCCGGGCTGCTGCTGGCCGTCATGCTATGGCAGTTTCCGTATCACTCCAAGATTTCAGAGGACAAGGATCTACCACAAATTTTAGCCACGCCGGGCAGCAAAATTATTACCCAGCGTTACGGTCCCCAAGGACTTGTCGAAATTGTTGAAGCACCGGCTGTTCATACCGCACCCGGCATGGCATTGAACAATACGGAACCCATACCAGACCAGCTCCTGATCATCCTCGATGGCCAGATCATTGGCAGTCTTTATAAAAGTAGTTCTCCTGACGATTTCGCCTTTATGAAAAACACCACTCAAGCCCTGCCATATCAACTTGGCCATTATTCAGATGTACTGATCGGCAATGTTGTGGGAACAGAGCAAGTCGGCCTGGCTTTGTTTCATGGCGCAAAGACTCTCACAGCTTTAACCTCAATTGGTTCATTGGCAGAGCTTAAAGCCGGTGAAATCCCATTTTCCAACGGCCAATCTTTCAGAGCACCTGACGTATCACATTTTACCGCCACCGTCAGAGGTTTTCTACGTGGATCCGATCATCACTATTCACTCATTGTTTTGCCTACCACAGATCCAGATCTTGGTGGTCTGTCAGCGACAAAGGCTAACAGCCTTCTCACGCTGGACACATTCCGGCTTTGCTTTGCCAGTCTGAAGGACACAGGAGCAATCTCTATCAGCGCGAACGTTCATTCACCTCCACGTGAAAGCTTTCGCCTTCTCAATATGTTTATTGATGTATTGAAAGAACAAGGAAAAGATCCGCGACGTCATCTTGCCATGATTCGCAACTGGGCAACAATTACGATCGTTGTCACAAAAAACGTTATTACAGACAGACAGGCTGACAACATTCGAACTTTTTCTGAGCAACGGGGCTTTGATCTTGTCTGGTTGCCCGACCTGGATCCCTCAGAAGTCAATAGGCATCACCTGTTAACCGAGCCGGAATATTATTTAGGGGCCAAAGAACTGCTGGATCCCCAAATAAACCAGTTTACCTCAAACTACATGTATGACATAACCAGCCCTGATGACGATAGGCCCTATTTTCACCATTTCAGTCGCTGGTGGGTGTCAAAGGAATTGTCAATGCAACTGGGGAAACGCAGCCGCGCCTATATGGAGCTGGGAGGGATTCTACTGATTGCTGTCTTGGGTCAGGCACTTCTCCTCGCCTTCACCTTTATTGTTCTTCCACTGTTCCCAGCTATAGGTCTTTCTGGCACGAGATCGCAACAATTTATCGTCATCGGCTTCTTCAGTTCCATAGGATTTGGATTCATGTTGCTAGAAATGGGCATACTGCAACGGTTGACACTCCATTTCGGCCACCCGATCTATGCAGCTTCAACGGTATTATCAGGGTTCCTTTTCTTTGGAGGACTTGGAAGCATGATCAGTTCCCGCTTCAGGAATCCGCTGAGCCGTCTTCATTGCGGTCTCGGTATGTCCATAGCGGTAATCGGCAGCCTCATGTTGTTGTTGCATGACAGATCATTAGCCGTTACAGAAGGCTTAAGCCTCCCGGGTCGAATGGCGGTCGTGATACTGTTTATTGGCCCACTTGCTTCTCTTATGGGTATGATGTTTCCGCTGGCCATAAAACGTTTGGGCCGCGAGCAAGCCCGTCTTGTCCCCTGGGCCTGGAGCGCTAATGGTTTTGCATCTGTTATTGCAACCCTATGTGCACCACTGTTTGCGATTCAATGGGGATTCAACATAGTTACCTGGATAGCGTTGGGATGTTACTGCCTTGCTGCCCTGTTGAGTCTGAGGTTGCCGAGCTGAGACACCGGTCACCCTCAGGCTCAAAACTCTATTCGATAGTTTCTTCTTCCTGTTAACATCAGGTGTCCCGGTTGCTTCGCCTGCTTCAAACTCTTTTTCTTTATCTTTT
>JBPCUV010000196.1:0-24091 GCA_051010975.1 Desulfocapsaceae bacterium | reverse complement strand
CTCGTCAAATACCTCTCTGATGTAGGAGCCTGGAGGCTGACTTCTTGTCTCGCCAGAAAGTGCTGCACGCATATAATCGGCCGAAACGTGCGCTGGGTTTAACTTGAGAATCTGTTCATAAAGTTCCCTGGCTCGCTCGTTTTTCCCATTTTTGTGAGTCAGATAAGCCAGGTTGTTAAGAGATGAGAGATGAGTTGGACTCTTTGCAACAATCGACTCGTAGATTTTTGCCGCCTGATTGTCGTCCCCAAGGGATTGGTAACATCCGGCCAGGTTGTAGCGGCAATCTAAATCGTCTGACGCAATTTCCAGTGCTCGCCGATATGAGGAAATAGCTGCCTCGAAGTCACCGAGTTCTTTGTGACATATGCCAGAATTGTAGAGTAGATCTTCGTTCGAGTCGTTAATCGCCAGTCCGCTGAGATAAAGATCGAGGGACTCTCGATAACGCCCCAGCTCAAAAAGCAACAGTCCACAATTGAAATAGAGCTGCCAGATTCCAGGATACTGTTCTATGAGATCACGATACAGAAATTCAGCTCGCTCGTAATCACCACTTTCATGGTATTGGAAGACTTCTGTCAATCTGCTTTCAAGTGAAGTGTCATCACCTGGATTAGATTGGTTATCAGGCATGGGATATTGTATGTTTATGGCTGAGAAATGGCGTGCAATTAAAACCATTTCTAATATAAATTAGGTGCGTTACTATACTGGCAAGCGAATGGTGTGACAAGTACACATAACTGAATTATCAGGTAACGGCTATGTCTCCAACTGAAAGTGCAAAACGCGAAATGATAGGCAGTGAAGGCATGGTTCTGCTTGATATGATCAGAAGGCTGAACCGACGCAGTGCTTCAGGCCACCTCCTGAAACTGATCCAGAAAACACATCCTGCTGATATGGCATGGGTTTTCAGGCATTTGAATGAGGAAGAACGATCCAAGATATTCAATATAATAGGTCAGACCGAAGTTGTAGGCGAATTCCTAAGTGAACTAGATGACGCAATACTCGTAGACCTTGTCCAGCAATTGACTCCTCAGTATTTGGCCTCGATTCTTGCGGATATTCCCTCCGATGATGCGGTTGACATTCTGGAGACCATTCCGGATGAACTGGCCTCTGAAATCAGCCGACATATGGAAGAGGAGGACCGCGAAGAGGTTGAAGGTCTTCTGCAGTATCATCCTGAGACGGCCGGTGGTTTGATGTCACCCGATTTTATGTGTCTTGAGGAAAGCCTGTCGGTTGGGGAGGCCATCGCTATCATCCAGCAGAAAAGTGAAGAAATGGAGATGGTCTTCTATCTCTATATCAAACATGGGGATGGTAAACTGGCCGGTGTGATTTCCTTGCGCGAGTTATTGATGAACGCGCCTGGAAGAAATCTCAAAGACGTGATGAACCCAAACGTCATTTCGGTGAATACCGATACCAATCAGGGTGAGGTCGCTCATGTGGTTTCCCAATACAACATCCTTGCGGTTCCGGTGGTTGACTCTTCCTACAACCTGGTAGGAATTGTCACCGTCGACGATATCATTGATGTCATCCGGGAGGAAGCAACTGAAGATTTTCTGCAGATGGCTGGTGCTGGTAAAGATCGTGAGATTCTACTGAAATCAACATTTGACAATGCTATGCTCAGAGCACCCTGGCTTTTTGCTTCATGGGTTGGCGGGATCATGGCCATGGTCATAATCGGTAGTTTTGAGAAGGAACTGACCAGTGTCATTGCCCTTGCTTCTTTCATTCCGATTGTCATGGGGATGGGGGGCAACATCGCCACCCAGTCCTCGACTATAATAGTACGAGGTATTGCCACCGGCAGAGTAAACATGAATGAGCTTCTTAAAGTCGTTATGAAGGAGTTCAGAGTCGGATTGTTGCTCGGTTTCGTTTACGGTATTTTTCTCGGCGTAGTCTCTTTTTTCCTCCATCGTGATCCTACCATGCTCGGAGTCGTTGTCGGATTGTCAATATTCTTCATCATGGCCATGTCAGCAACGCTTGGGACAATCATCCCCCTGATTCTGAAACGCTTTGGGTTCGATGCCGCTATTGCTACCGGCCCTTTCGTTACCACCGCAATCGATATAGTCGGTGTAATGATGTATTTTTATACGGCTAAAGTCATTCTCCACCTTTGATCGATCAGTCGCTTCCCATGGAGCCTTCCAGAAAGATCGGTTCTCTAAAACCTTTTCTCATTCTGCTGATTGTTGCTGGTTCACTTTGGTATCTTTTCGGTGAACGGGACTGGCGGACTATTAATCGTACAGCTGAGCCGCGAGCAGTCACCGCTCGGGGGGGGCTGGCAGAAGATGAGCTTAATACCATTGAGATCTTTCGGGAAAGTTCACCCTCTGTTGTTTTTATCACCAGTATAGCCGTCAGGCGAAATCTGTTCTCTCTCAATGCGGTGGAAATTCCGCAGGGAACTGGATCGGGTTTTATCTGGGACCCTGAAGGCAGAATTGTGACCAACTATCATGTCATTTCCGATGCCAGCAGTATCAGGGTGACCCTCTCAGATCAGTCGGAGCATAAAGCAGTGCTCGTGGGAGCTGCACCGGACCAGGATCTGGCGGTATTGCAGATAAGTGCCCCCATGGAAAAATTAAAGCCGATAACGGTCGGCGAGGCCAGCAATCTGCTTGTTGGCCAGAAAGTGTTCGCCATCGGCAATCCTTTCGGGCTTGACCACACCATCACCTCCGGCATCATTTCGGCATTGGGACGGGAAATCAATGCAATAACCGGCAGAATTATAAAAGGGGTTATCCAGACAGATGCTGCTATAAATCCCGGCAATTCTGGCGGCCCTCTTCTGGATAGTGCTGGCCGGTTAATTGGCGTTAACACCGCTATTTACAGTCCATCTGGGGCCTATGCCGGAATAGGCTTTGCCGTGCCGGTCGAGCAAATCAACCGGGTGGTTCCGGAGTTGATCAGACATGGTAGGTTAATCAAACCGGGTATTGGTGTCACCCTGGTCGATGAGCGCTATGCCGCGAGGTATGGTATACGAGAAGGTGTGCTTGTTGGCGAAGTAGAAGCGGGGGGACCTGCGGACCAGGTTGGACTTCAGGCTGCCCGTCAGTATCGTGGTGAAATCGTCACCGGTGATATCATCGTTGGAATCGAAGGTAAAATGGTCAGTTCCGTTGATGACATCAGGCACATACTTGAAAATCTCAAGGTCGGTGATGAGATAGAACTGGCCTATTTGCGAAAAGGGCAACAACTCACTGCCCGAATGCGGCTTGAACCTGTCAACTGAATGATCTATCTACTCTGAGTGGATCCGGGTTGTTTCCCTGCGGGCCAGCTCTCTCATGTCTTTGGTGTGGTCCGATTCGTCGATGATTTCTTCCCCGACGATCTCTTCTAGCACATCTTCCATTGAGATGATACCGGTCACCGATCCGTACTCATCGACAACGACGAAGAGATGCTGGCGTTTCTCGAAAAAATCTATCAAAACAAGGTTGAGCGGCATGGATTCAGGAACAAAGTGAGCAGGTCCTTTCAGCTTGGCTAGGGTCGTAGCCTGTTTTTGCTCGGCGGCGGCCAAGAGAACCTTTTTTCTCATGATTATCCCTGTAACATCATCCGGATTCTTGTCGTACACCGGTACTCTGCTATGGCTGGTCAATCGAGATATTTCGAGCATAGCTTCCTCAACGGTCAGATTTTCATCCAATGAAAAAGTTACGGTTCGCGGGGTCATGATCTGGCGCACTGTTTTCTGTTTCAGATCAATAATATTTGAGATTACTTTTTCCTGTACTTCTTCCAGCTCACCAGATTCGCGGGACATGGCCGCGATGGTCTGCAATTCTTCGGCTGAAATTGACTCGTCGCTCTTGTCCTGTGGGATCAGACGGGTGATCGTCTGACAGAGTTTAACGATCGGTTTGAGGCAAACCACCATAAGGCGAATGGGTAAAGCGATAAATGGTGCCAGCCGGTAAGAATAGGACACACCGACAGTCTTGGGGATGATCTCTGAAAAGATCAGGATTGCCATGGTAAATGCAGCTGAGAAAAGCAGAACGTTACGGTCACCGAATAGATGGGCTGCCGCGGCTCCGGCAATGGCGGCACCGACTGTATTGGCAATGGTATTGAGCGTGAGGATTGCGGTGATCGGTTCGTCTATATCGCTTTTCAGATCATGCAGCACGGTACCCGCTCGGGTCCCCGATTTACGGAGCATCTCAACCTGAGAGGTGGTCAATGAATAGAGAACGGCTTCACAGATGGAGCAGAGAGCCGAGACAATGATGGCCAGTGAGACAGAAAAGATAAGAGTGTTAAGCATGGGGGTTTCTCCGAATCATTGTAATTCAGGTGTTGATGTATAATAGTAGTCAAATAACGTTTTTCCTAGATAATTCAAGCCGCTCGCTGGTTATTCTTGTTAATGAATCAGACTGATACTGAAGGTAAAAATATGAATAGATGTAAGGTGGGGTTAACCCAGAAATCGATTACCGCTTACCCGGGTGCACTGCTTGTCTACCTTGTTGCAGCAAACGGTAAAAAACTTCCAAAATGCGATCAGAAAATACGTCCAATGGTCAAAGAGCTTTTCGCCCTCGGTGATTTCAAGGGAAACAGGGATGAATCGATTCTTTTATACCCCAGCCGCTCTGAAACAGGTAAGGGGTTTTCATGCAGAAGGATATTATTGGTGGGTATCGGAGATCTTAAAAAGGAGAAAACCCGGGCTCAGTTACCGGAAATCTTCAGAAAGACCGGAGGTAATATCAGCCAGTCTGCAAGAAAGGTGAAAGCTGATGAGCTCCTTCTGGTGCTTCCGGAGTTTATGGATGATTCAAAATACAGTCTGACTGGCTGCCTGGTCGAGGGGCTGCTGCTGGGAAATTATCGGTTTAAAAATTACAAGAAAAACGAGTCCCCCAAAAAGAATTACAAAGGCCTAAAAACGTTGACGATTTATGGCAAGGGTGGGGGGCTCAGAGGTGTTGTGCACCGGGCTCGATCTGGCGCTGAAGCAGCAATGACCGCCAGGGACATGGCCAATGAACCAGCCAGCCACTGGACCCCAGACCACTTCAGCAAATTTGGCAGAGATCTGGCTCGAAACAGCGAACTGCTCTGCACTATTATTGGTAAGGCTCAGATTAAAAAATTGGGCATGGGTGGGATTGTTGCCGTCAATCAGGGTTCAGCCATCGATCCGCGAGTCGTCATACTCGAGCATCGACCGAAAAATTATCGTACCACTATTTTGCTGGTTGGTAAGGGGATAACCTTCGACTCCGGAGGCATCAGTCTGAAGCCGGCCGCCGGCATGGAAGATATGAAATATGATATGTGTGGTGGAGCTGCGGTAATATCGGCGATGCAGTCGGTGGCGGAAGCAAAGCCTAAAGTGCGGGTGGTAGCAATCGTCCCGACGACCGATAATATGTCCGGCAGTTCAGCAATTAAGCCCGGGGACGTGATTACCCACTTTAATGGTGTAACTTCAGAAGTGATAAATACCGATGCCGAAGGGCGTCTTATCTTGGCAGATGCGCTGGCCTATGGAATAAAGAAATACAGCCCTGACTGTGTGGTGGACCTTGCTACCCTGACGGGCGCTGTGATCATTGGCCTGGGACATCACCGCACGGGGATGATGAGCAACAACGATCTGCTCGCCGAAACACTGAGCATTGCCGGAGAAGAGACGGGTGAAAAAGTATGGCGGTTGCCGCTGGACCCTGAATACACTGAACAGTTGGACTCTGAGGTGGCCGATGTGAAGAATATCGGCGGCAGGGCAGGGGGCTCGATAACCGCCGGTGCCTATCTGCAGAAATTTGTGGGCACAACCCCTTGGGCTCACTTAGATATTGCTGGTACTGCATGGGATTATACGAAAAAAAGCTATATTCCCAAAGGTCCGTCGGGGATCGGCGTACGTTTATTGTTAAATTTTATCGGACGTTGTTCCAGTATTAAATTTTAAGAAATGAAAAGGTGCGGGGACAGAAAATTGAAAAGGGGTTTTCAAAATGAAAACCCCTCGGCTCGAAGTCTCTACTTAATTCAGTTCAGCTGAAAAGCTACAAACGTTCCACGTTGTCGGCAGCAGGTCCTTTCGGGCCTTCCACTATTTCGAATTTTACCCGAGCTCCCTCATCGAGCGATTTGAAACCATCACCCTGAATTGCTGAATAGTGGACGAATACGTCGGATTCCCCTTCTCGCTGAATGAACCCAAATCCTTTTGCGTCATTGAACCACTTAACCGTACCTTCTACCATTCTCCTACTCCTTTTTGTTTCAGCCTGGCTAGCAGGCATTTTAATAGCCAGTGATCCAGCACAAGGATCAAGGACATTACAACAAGTGGAACGGTTCGAACTGAGAAAGATTCTCAACAATAATTCGAAATAACTAGTTATTCCACCAATTAAACAAAGATCGACATAGCATATCATCGATCTAAAGGCAATAATTTTGTTTGTTAAAAAGAAAACTGCTCAATACGTTAGCAGGACTGATTTTTTCTTAAATTCATTGAGATAAAGGTATATTATGAATGGCGGTTATGCAGGGTCATCAAACTTGGCAGATTAATAATTTATCGTAAGGGTAATCGAGCTTGCTTTTTGAATACAATTTTACTTCGAATTATCTTGAGCTTACTCACGGCCGACTCCATTATCTCGATGAGGGTGATGGAGACATTGTTGTGCTGGTACACGGCAATCCCACCTGGTCCTATTATTATAGAAATCTGGTAAAAAAACTGTCCCTCGATTTCCGGGTGATAGTACCAGATCACTTGGGCTGCGGCCTATCTGAAAAGCCTCGCCATTTCGATTACTCGCTGGAAAACCACATCGATAATCTTTTGATGTTGCTCCAGCACCTGGGAACAGCCCGAATTTCAATGGTGGTTCATGACTGGGGCGGACCCATCGGTTTAGGAACCGCTGCAGCTGAAGGTATAAAACTTGAAAAACTGGTCATTCTCAATACCGCAGCTTTTCGGGCTACCAGGATCCCTTTTAGGATTAGAATCTGTGGCTGGCCTTTTATCGGAAAATTCCTTGTGCAGGGCCTAAACGGGTTTGCCAGGGCTGCTGTTTTCATGGCCGTTGAAAAACAAATGACGAGAGAGGTCGCCAGAGAATATCTAAGACCATACGATAGCTGGGATCATCGGCGTGCGGTCTATGAGTTTGTCAAAGATATACCATTGAATCCAGCACATAGATCATATGCAACTCTGGTAGAGATAGAAAAAAGCCTAGAAACGATAAAAAACACAAACATTCCAACTTCAATCTTCTGGGGTGGAAAAGATTTCTGCTTCAATGATTATTTCTACAGTCAGTGGAAAGCACGATTGCCCCAGGCAGAATGCCACTACTTCAAAGATTGGGGGCACTATATTCTTGAAGACGGTAAAGGTCAGATAGAGCCTGCCATTGATGAGTTTCTCTGCCAGCAACGAAAGGCCAGATGATTGAGAATATTGCCCAAACACTGAGTCATACTGCCAAAGAATTAGGCTCCAGAACGGCGGTCACAGAAGCAGGCAGCGGACGTACCTGCTCTTTCAGGGATCTGGATCTCTACGCTGATCGTTACGGGTCCTATCTAAAAACAGAAGGGGTCGGGACCGGCGACAGGGTTATTCTCATGGTTCGCCCTTCAATTGACTTCATTGCCCTTACTTTCTCCCTGTTCAAAATTGGGGCACCGGTTATCCTGATTGATCCCGGGATGGGTTATAAAAACCTGCTTAGATGCATTCAGGGTGTCAAACCGGATTTTCTCATAGGCATCCCTGCAGTGGTCGGTTTGAGTCTCATCTATTCTACAAAATTCAGTTCCGTCAGAAAGAGATTCTGTTGCGGATCTTTTTGGGGAATAGAAAAATTTGATATTCGCAGAAAGTTGAAAGACGAATCCGTGCCCTTCATTCCATTCACTCCTGACGAGTCATCTCTTGCCGCTATAATCTTTACGACCGGTTCCACAGGACCGCCGAAAGGGGTGAGATTTGAGCATTCAATTTTTGCCGCTCAACTTGATAAGATCAAAACCTACTATAAGATTGGAGAAGGAGACATCGATCAACCAGGATTTCCGCTATTTGCTCTTTTTTCAACCGCACTTGGGGCCCATGCCGTGATACCTGATATGGATCCGACTAAACCTGCCGAAGTTGATCCACAAAAATTCGTCCGTTCCATTCGGGATAACCAAGTTACCTATTCATTTGGTTCACCTGCAATATGGCGGGTGGTCAGCCGTTACTGCAATCAAAATAATATTCGTTGCACGAGCCTTCGAAAGGTGCTGATGGCGGGGGCTCCAGTTAGTGGGGATCTCGTCGAACAGGTATTCGATATCATATCAGAAAAAGGAGAAATTCACACTCCGTATGGGGCCACCGAAAGCTTACCTATAGTCTCGGTGGAGGGCCAGGATATCGTTGCTGAGACCTGGGCAGAGACTCAAAGAGGTAAAGGAACCTGTGTTGGAAGTCCGTTGCCTGGGATATCGATCAAAATAATCGAGGCCATTGACACCGATTTAAAGGACATTACGGATTGCACCGTACTTGAACCCGGGCAGATAGGTGAGATCATCGTCAGGGGAGACGTGGTAACCCGTGCTTATGACGGCAACGAAGCCCAAAATTTAGCCAGTAAGATAAATGAGGCAGACGGTTTCTGGCATCGCATCGGAGATGTTGGCTATATCGATGATCGCGGTCGACTGTGGTTCTGCGGAAGAAAGGCCCATCGTGTTTTCAGTCGCCAGGGAATAATGTACACTATCTGCTGCGAGGCCTTGATTAACTGTCATTCCGACGTGTTTCGCTCTGCCCTGGTGGGGATCAGTTCCGAGTCTGAATATCAGATTCCTGTGATAATCGTTGAACTTAACAAACCACTTACAAGAGACCAGAATGATATATTAGCCGAGGTACGGGACATCTGTGCGGTAAATAATCAACTCGCCAATATTGAGCATGTTCTTGCACACCAATCATTACCCGTAGATATCAGGCATAATGCAAAGATTTTTCGAGAGAAACTTGCAGTCTGGGCTCACAATCAGATTCTGGGGAAATGATGAAAAAGGTTCTGGTTACAGGAGGTGGAGGGTTTCTCGGTTCAGCAATCGTACGTCAGCTTTTGGTTAAGGGCTGTGACGTGAAGGTTGCAGGAAGGCATCGTTATGAGCAGATCGAAAGGTTGGGGGCAAGATGTTTGGTAGGAGATATAGCGGACAGTAATTTCACCGCACAAGCCTGTCAGGATGTCGATACTGTCTTTCATGTTGCCGCCAAAGCAGGAATCTGGGGAAATTGGAATGATTACAGGAACGTAAACATCGATGGTACCGTCAATATAGCTGACTCCTGTTTAAAAAACGGGGTCGCTTGTCTGGTCTACACCTCCACTCCTTCCGTGGTGTTCAATCATGCCAACATCGAAAATGGCAACGAAAATTTAGCCTATGCCCAGAAATTTCTCTGCAGCTATGCCAAGTCTAAAGTAACGGCCGAACGCTACCTTCTTGAAACAATAAGTAAGGATTTGCCGGTCTGTGCCCTTCGCCCCCATCTCATCTGGGGACCGGGTGATCCTCATCTCATACCAAGACTGATCGAAAGGGGCAGAAAAGGTAAACTGAAAATTGTTGGGGATGGTCGTAACAGGGTTGATATCACTTACGTCGAAAATGCTGCCCATGCACATATCCTGGCAGCCGAAAATCTTCATCATAGTAGCAGAATTTCTGGACGGGCTTATTTTATTGGACAGGAACGACCGGTATACTTATGGGACTGGATAAACGACTTATACAGGGAACTGGGTATTGCCCAGCTGGAAAAAAAAGTCCCTCTGGCAGTAGCTTATCTGGCCGGCTGGCTGCTCGAAATTTTGCACCGTATGCCGATGGTATCAAAAGAACCTTCGATGACCCGATTTCTGGCTCTGCAACTTTCCCGTTCTCATTATTTTAGCCATGACCGCGCCAAGAAGGACCTCGGCTACGAACCACTTATCAGCATTGAGGAAGGAAAAAAGCGGCTGCTCGAGACACTGGCAATATGATGAATTTGAAGATATTTCAAAAGCTTTTCATAAATCTCCTGGTTGTTTCCATGATCATCTCTGGAACCCTGCAACCGGCCAAGGGGTTTACCGTGGGAGAAGAAAAGAAAATAGGAGAAAAGCTTCTCTATGCGGTCCGTTCAAGTTTTCCGATTCTCGACGATCCCGATCTCCATCAGTATATCAACAAAATTGGACATGAAGTGTTGGATGTCGCAGGTATTCAATTCTTTGAATACCATTTCTATGTCGTTGAAAGCTCGCAATTCAACGCCTTTGCCGCTCCTTCTGGACTGATCTTTTTCTATTCTAAACTAATCGAGTCGATGAACAGTGAGGATGAGTTAGTATCAGTCATGGCCCACGAGGTAGGGCATGTGGTCAGGCGACATCTAGCATCAAGAATGAAGAAGGGCAAGATGATCAATTTCGCTTCAATGGGTGCGGCCCTGGCGGCTATCGCGCTGGGGGGAGGCGCTGCTGCCCAAGGTTTGCTGGCCGGGTCACTCGCCGCCGGACAAAGTGCGCAATTGCATTTCAGCCGTCAGGATGAGATAGAGGCCGACCTGATGGCTTATCAGTGGATGCAGGCCATGCATCGGGATACAATAGGCCAGAAAAAAATGTTGCGCACCATGCGCCGTATAACCAGGTATCGGACCGGACAAATTCCTCAATATCTGCTCACTCATCCTGACCCTGAAGCACGCCTCGATTATGTCGAGTCATTGATAGCAGCCGATAAAGAATATAGGGTTGAAATAGAAGATTCCCAAAACTTCTCTTTCATGAGGTTTAAATATCGGATCATGTCTCTTACCCACAGATCCTCGACTGCACGAGCCTTTATGGCCAGTGAATTAAGTGACTCCCGATCATCTGATTTTGAAAAAACCATGGCACGGTATGGATTGGCGCAGATAGATAGGAGGATAAATAATTATGAGCAAAGCCTCGCCAGACTGGATGAGGTGATCGCTGAATTTCCCGACAAACCTGTTCTTTTAGTGGACAAAGCCGTCGTACTCGCTGACAAAGGTGATTACCGGCAGGCCCGCATGTTGCTTGAGCAGGTAATGAGAACGGAACCTCACAATAGCTATGTGTTGTTCAATCTGGCAAAGGTGTTGGCTAATATTGGGGAGAGCGATCAGGCCGTAGAGCTTTTTAAACAAGTGGCCTACGATATTCCCGAGTTTTCAGACGTCTATTTTGAAATTGGAAAAATTCTTTCGGATCAGGGGAAAGATGTTGAGGCGCGCTACTATCTCGGCAAATTTAATCTCTATGAAGGACAACTGAAACTTGCGTCCGCCAACTTCAAGCAGGTGGCCAGCAAAACCGAGGAGCAGAGCGAAATAGGCAAGGACAGCCGAGAGATGCTTGAGCTGATCGAGCGACTCAAAGATAAGTGAGGGGATCGCTAGCTGCCTGTCATGTAAAGGAGATACTCCTGATTTCCTTTGGTTCCCTTTATTGATGACTCCGTATATCCTCTGCTCACCAATTCGTAGCTGCTGCAGAATTCGATAATTTTCTCAACGGCACTAACTCTCAACGATTTTTCGGTAACTATACCGCCGGCGTCAATTTGTGAGCGGTCCAGTTCAAACTGCGGCTTGACCAGACATAGTATCCTGACTTTTTTAGTATCAAATAGTGGAATGACAGGAGGCAGTAGCCTGGTCAGAGAGATAAACGAAGTATCAAACACACAAAAATCGACAGCTTCTGGAATTTGATCCTTTTTAATATAGCGAGCGTTGCATCTCTCGAGGACGGAGACTCTGGGATCTGATCTTAATTTCCAGTCCAATATGCCGTAAGCAACGTCAACTGCATATACCCGTGAGGCACCGGCCTGTAGCAAACAATCGGTGAATCCTCCGGTTGAGGCTCCTATGTCAACACAAATCCAGTCTTTCGGGTCGATGGAAAAAAAATCGAGTCCGCCCTTGAGTTTGGTGCCGCCGCGTGAGACGTAGGGAGGGCTCTGTTTGATACGAATATCAGAACCCTGAGCAACAAGGCTGCCTGCTTTGTCGACGACCCTATCATCAACCAGTACACGGCCGGCCATGATCAGTGCTGCAGCATCGCTAAGTGTACTGCAGTGACCAAGTTCCCTCAGGAGCGTATCAAGCCTTACCATCGGTGGCAGGCGTATCCGGCCAAATGGTATACGTCACAATTAATTGAGTTTTTGTTGGGCCTGTTGGGCTTCCGGAGATTCCTTGTAGGTTGCGATCAGCTTTTTATAAAGGATTCTTGCGGTATCTTTGTCATTAAGTTTCTCAAAAGCCATTGCCTGTTTAAGCATAGCGGCCGGGGCCTTTCCACTCGACGGGTGGTTGGTGATAATATTTTGATAGTCCAGAATAGCCTGATCATACTCCTGCAGCGCGAAAAGGCATTCTCCCATCATGTATTTTGCATCAACGGAATCTTCTGCTGATCCGGAAGATGATATGTTCTCAAATTGTTGGTAGGCTTCACGGAATTTCCCCTGGTCAAAGAGACTCTTACCTTTACCGAGGTTGCCCCCTGATGCAGGAGTCGCAGCGGCAGGTTGGCTGGTACTCGGAGCCGTAGCAGTCCTGACGACAGGGGCTTGAGCCGCTGGCGCAGATCCGGCCGAGATCAGTTTTTTCCGTTTATCGGCACGGATTCTGGTTCCACTGGAACTGCTTACCGCCTTGTTGGCAGCATCGGAGCGTTTACGTGCCTGCTCAGCCGCTCTGGCTGCCGCTGCTGCTTTACGTTTGGCTTCATCAACCCTGGCCTGCTGAATGGCCTGAAGGTTCTCCTGCTGCAATTTTAACTGGTCCGAGAACTGGTCCAATTGTTTGTCCTTGCCGGCAATCTCCTGTTCCAGCCTCTTCACCTCGTTTAATCTTTTTTGTTCCTCTTCCTGGGCATAGCGCTTAAAGGAGATTTCCAATTCCTTGCTCTGCTCTTTCAGGCGCCGGTTGAGGTGTCCAGTCTCTTCTAAACCTCCACGTAAGGCGAGCAACTCTTGATTGAGCTGATCGATTTGAGCGGTGTTGGAGGCCTGTCGCTTACGTAACCCGTCAACTGTAGTAGTTTCAAGTTCAGTGAGCTTTTTATCAATACTTCGCAGCTGTGAGTGAATCAAATTTAAGTCGTCCTGAGAGGCGCATTGCATCAGGAACGGAGCTACTGCAAGAACGCACACAAGTGAGAAAGGTGTTTTTTTCATGTCGATCTAGAATTCTTTTAAAGAGTTAATAAGGCTTCACTGCCCAGCGGGGATAGGTTTGACTTCCCGGCAGCGAAAACAGCATTCGTTGATGCAGACCATTTTTCATTATTCCATATACTTTATGACCTTTACCATCTCTTTTTGCAAAGATAATCTGATTCCCGTCGGGAGCCCAGGAAGGTGTTTCATGGTGGGTCTGGTCATTGGTTATTTGAGTGGATGATCCGATTTTAAACGGATCAATGGTACAGAGCTGATAGATGCCTCCCCTTAGGCTCGAATAAACGACCAGATTCTCCACAGGCGACCAGGAGGGTTCGGCATTTTCGACACCTTCGAAAGTCAGACGTTGCGTATTGCCGGAGGACAGTTCCATCAAATAGAGCTGTGGTTTTCCACTGCGGTCGGAGACGAAGACGATATGACGCCCATCCGGGGAGAAAGTAGGGGAGACGTTGATACCGGTATGTTTGGTCAGTTGTTGGAGAATTTCTCCACGATTGTTGATCAGGAAAAGATCAGGATTACCTTTAAAGCTCAAGGTAACAACCATGGTGTCACCTGCAGGCGACCAGGCTGGGGCCAGGTTCATTCCTTTCCTTCTGGAAATAACTCTAGTGGTTTTGCTCTGCCTCAAATCGGTGATATAGAGGTTCTGATTGCCGCTGTGATAGGAGGTATAGGCAAGGTAGGTTCCATCAGGAGAGAATCGCGGCGATACAACCAGGTTTCGATGCCTGGTTATCTGCCTCATTTTTCTACCGAGGATATCGGAGAGAAACACCTCTCTTTCCCTTTTGTCAGAAGGGGGGGTAACGAAAGCGACCTGGGTAGTCGCCAAACCCGGTTTGCCGGTTAATTCATTAATGACGGCATCGGTGAATTTGTATATCATCTTGTCTTGTTCATCCAAAGGTCCTTTATAGGCCTTGCCCATCAACATTTTGTCATCGGCCGCGTCGAACAGCCGCATCTCCATATTGATCTGGTCCTTGGAGACCGAATACCTGCCAATCACTCCGTAATCCGCCCCCAGCCGGGCCCAGTCGCCACTGCCGCTGCCAACAATTCGCTGGTTGGGGAGCACATCAATGATCCCGTGGAATACAAGGGCTTTTGAAAGGGTATCTGCCAAGGTGCGATCGAGCTTGGCGTCACTGTTGCTACCAGAGCTTTCAAACCAGGGAACGGCAAAGATTATTTTACGAGCTTCTGCTGAAGTGATATCAAGAGAGATTCTTTTACCGAAGACCGGAGAAGTTACAACGAAAAGCAATAATAAGATACTTGCTGCAATCAGGTTAAGCTTTTTCATTATGAGCTCGTTTAATATGATTGAATATCACTAGGGCTGAATCGTAATTCGAATTCAAGGCTGCTGTCCTTTATTGCAGGTGGAAATGGTGGAAAAGGACTGGCGTCTATTACCGCTCTTTTTACGAACTGGTCAAAAGTAGCGTCATTCGAGCGCTGCTCGAAAAATTGATCAATTACTGTCCCATTCTGGGAAATCTTAATGACATATTTTGCTTTAAGCGAGGAGTCGAATTGTTTGAATTCGGGAAGCGCCCATTCCTGCATAAGCTTTCCTTGCACAGCCAGCGCATATTGACTTTCAAGTACACTCAGAGTGTTCGCACTTCTTTGTCCGCCGGATGATCTTGGGGTTGGAGTCGTACGGACCTGATTTCGTATCCGGTTAACTTCGGCATCCATCAATCGCCGCTGCCGTTCCGCTTCTTCGGCTGCAATCCTGGCTTGTTCGGCCGCTAGCTGCTCAGCCCTGACCGCTTCGGCAAGGCGTTGACGTTTGAGGCGCTCTAATTCTTTCTGCCGATCTTGCTGAGGTTTCTTAATCTTCTTCTTGACTTTCCGCTTGGAAGGTTTCAGAGAAACCGGCTTTATTTCCGTTATTTGGGGCAGCGGTTGCTCCACCGGATCCACAATGGCCACAGCTTTCTCGGATACTTTCGGTTCGGGTTCCGCTACTGGCTCAGGGGCTGGGGCCGGGGGTGCACTCTGTTCGATCACCGGCTCGGAGAGATTGACAAGATCTACGGTGTATATGTCTTCGAATTTTGCTCTGGGTTTGAAAAGATCGGGAAGAACAAGGACACTTAAGGCGATAATCAGGTGAAAACCTATGGCCAGGTTTAGCGGTAGTACCCAATTGTTGTAATCCCCGTATGTCACTTGGTACTGTTCTGACACCTTATTCTTCTTCCGGCTGGGTAATCATGCCCAGCTTATCGAATCCGGCCTTTTTTATATCGGCCATAATCTTGACAACCACCCCGTAAGCCACCGCCTTGTCAGCTTTGAGATAGATAGGCTTTTCTTTCCGCTCCTGATCGAGACCTGACAGTTCCTGGTAGAGAATTTTCCGGGTAACCTCATGCTTGTCAAGGCTGATCTTACCTTCCT
The DNA here is from genome assembly GCA_051010975.1 of Desulfocapsaceae bacterium. GTDB lineage: Bacteria > Desulfobacterota > Desulfobulbia > Desulfobulbales > Desulfocapsaceae > JABDQA01. The sequence continues at coordinate 8,332 of JBPCUV010000196.1, read as the reverse complement.
TGTCGATGGTAACTACGATGGGATTCTCTTCCTGCCTTAGAGATTTTGTGGTCGTTTCAGGCAGATCGACATCAAGCCCCTGGGTCATCATCGGAGCCGTCACCATGAAAATAATAAGCAGAACCAACATAACATCAACGAGCGGTGTGACGTTGATGTCAGAAACAAGCTGTTTTCTTCCGTTGCCGTTTAGCGGTCCCATAACCAGTTAGACCCTGCTGAGCAGATCCCGTTCAACAAGGTTCAGAAAATCCGAGGAGAAGCTTTGGGTGTTGTACTGAACTGCCGTAAGTTTATTTGAAAAATAATTGTAAAAAATTACCGCCGGGATGGCTGCTGCCAGTCCGGCGGCGGTTGCCACCAGTGCTTCGGATATACCAGGTGCAACAACGGCCAGCGACGCTGACCCTCGTTGACCTATATCATGAAAAGAAACCATGATTCCCCACACCGTTCCGAAAAGCCCGATGAATGGAGTGGCACTGCCGGTGGTGGCGAGAAACGGCAGGAGGCTGCCGAATTTGTTAACCTCTTCATCCTCCGCCTTACGCAGCGCCCGTTTCAGATTGTCCATGGTGGCAAGCTGCATTTCCAGAGTCTCCGGGCCGTCATCTTCACCTCTGGCTCTGATTTTGTTGATTTTTTTGAGTTCGGAAAAACCGGCATTGAACACAGATGCCTCGGGGCTGTAAACAAATTCTTCAGCGGCTTCGCTGGCCTCATTGAGGTTGCCAGAGGTCCAAAAGGTTTCAAGAAATTCTTCCGAATCGAGACGAACTTTTCTAAAGAGTTTGAACTTCATGAATATGATCGACCATGAAACAACAGAGAAGAAAAGCAGCAGCAGCATGACCATCTGGCCGACAGGCCCGGCATGCAGGATCATTTGCGTAATAGAGAGTTGCACGATATGACTTCCTTAGGGGCAGATCTGGGATCGATTTTACCGATTGACAAGTGTGTGTTTCAACAACATTAAAGCAAGCCTATATTACCTCTTTTGGACGAAAGGTCAACCGCTCAGTTTGCGGTAAAATAGACGTCATCGTAAGTACTTATTAGATCACGAAAAGATAGGTTCAAGGATCTATGAGGGCACAGCAAAACTCGGTTTTTACGGCCAGTTCACTACCAACTTTGGCTTTACCCTTGAGGACGCAGACTGAGGATACCGTATCGACCAATTTGACTTCTATCAGAATAGTTTCTCCGGGCAGGACACGACGTTTGAATCTGGCATCGGTGATTCGGGTCAGTACCGGAATCTTCTCACTGTCCTGCTTTGAAAACGATTCAGCCAGAAGAAGGGCTCCGCTCTGAAATATGGCTTCACAAAGAAGGACGCCGGGCATTAATGGATTACCGGGGTAATGGCCGTTAAATACATCGAGATCCTTCGACATCGTTTTTTGTGTCTCAATGCATGTCTCAGAAAGGTTAATGATTTTGTCTACCCAGAGAAACGGCGGTCTATGGGGTATCAAGGATAAGATTTGAGATTCGCTCATTTTAGAGACCTCCGTTGACCTCCAGCACTGTGCCGGTAATGTAGGAGGCTTTTTCAGAGGCTAGAAACAACACCGCTTCGACCACTTCGTTGACATTTCCGAATCTTCGCATCGGCACCATCTTTTTGTAGGCAGAGAGTTGTTCAGCTGTAAGATCATTAAGAAGATCTGTCTGAATGAAGCCCGGTGAGACGCAATTAGCGGTGATTTTTTTGCGGGCGATTTCCTTGGCTAGAGTACGGGTGAAGCCAATCTGTCCAGCCTTCGAGGCTGCGTAATTGGCCTGACCCTGAATACCCATATAAGAAGAGGGAGAGGTGATATTGACGATGCGGCCGTATTTCTGTTTCAACATAAGCGGCACCGCATATTTGCTCATATTAAAGGTACCGGTAAGATTTATGTCGAGGACTTGTTGCCATTGTTCACTGCTCATCAGAGCAACGATTGCATCCCTTCGGACACCGGCATTGTTGACCAGAATGTCCAGCACCTCGAAGTCAGATTCGAGATCATGGTAGAGCTGTTTTACCTGATCTTGGTCGGCCACGTTGCAGCAAATAAGCCGCAACTGCTCTGCCGGCCAGTTGTCTTGAAACCTCTGTGCTTCTTCGTGGTTGCTGGCATAGATCCCAACAACTGAGCAGTCTTGCCTTAACAATGATTCGGAGACAGCTCTGCCGATACCTCGGGTTGCCCCCGTAACAACTGCGGTTCTACCTGTAAATTCAGCCATTGATAAGATATTGTTTAGAGTGATCGTAGATAACTGTCCACATCGTTGGCAACAATGACGCCGTAATTGATGGCCCCAAGCCACCCGGACATTATGATTCCCACCGACCCAACATGAAACAATCCGCCAACCTCTTTGAATATGGTTCTGGATACGTCCAGTCCTTCAAACTTTGTACCAAAAGAGGTCCCTTTGGTATGCAGAGTGTAGCGACTGAAGGTCATGGGGGTGGCGGCCTCCAACCAGTCTATTTTTGTCTTCACGCCGGGCAGGTAGCGCTGCAGGTCGACTAGAGTGGCGTCTACCATCTTCTGCTTGGCAGATTCGTAGTCATCTGCATTAAGAGCTGCCCAATCATCATAGTTGCTGTTCATCGAGGCAACGATAGTATAGCGATTATGATCGGGTCTTGTCTTAGGATAATAGACTGAAAATGTCTTGGATCTGGTGTTGATGTCAAGCAATTCGGTTGAATCGAATTCAGGTGATAAAGAAGTGAAAAGCAGGTCGCCGATGGGGTCGATCTGTTCTCCCTCTTTGATGCCAATGTAGACCTGACTACTGGAGTTGTTGACTCGAATTTTTGAAGCTTTTTCCAGAAATTCGTCAGAAAATTGGCGTGTATCCGTCAGCTGGTAGATGGTGTTGGTTATTCCACTATTTGACACAACTGCACCGGCCTTGATAAATGTGCCGTTTACCCTGACACCGAGAGTCTTTTTCTTCTCGGTTACGATCTGCTCTACCCGGGCTCGAGTGCAGATGGTAACACCATTTTTCTCAAGTTCGTCGGACATCAGATTGATTAGATGGTCGGTTCCACCCTCGAAGGTGAATACTCCGCGATTCATGAAGTTGGAGAAGACAATACCATAGGTGATGGCAGGGTCGTCGAGGGTAGAGCCATTGGCATACGTGATCGGCTCCATGAGCAATCGATGAACATCGGAGCGGCCGGGGAAATACTCCTCAAATAATTCCCTGGTGGTCATCGCCTGATCGTCGTAAAAATTCATTTTGTCGATCCGAGAAAAGAATCGCTCAATCTGACGCAGATCCACTTCGAACTTCTGATTGAGGATCGATATGAAATCTTCCTTGTCAAAAGTTGTGCGTAATGAGAATTGGGGATTGTCGAAGACGATGTCCTTGAGTTGAACGATGGCGTTCATAATCTCACGGTTCCAGTACTTTTTGCAGGTTTTCACCATGCCGTAGGGAAATCCGTGAAGCGAGACATCAAAGATATGGGTTTTGCGTTTAAACCAGGTTGCCAGGCCGCCAAGTCGATGATGATGCTCAAGAAGCAGAACCGAGTGTCCGCTCCTTGCCAGGCGGTTAGCGGTGGTGAGTCCACCAAGACCGGAGCCGATTACGACCACATCATAGGCATCAAGGGTCTGTTTTAAAGGCACAGCCATTTTATTGCAGGGAAAAGGTTGAATCTATAGTTTGGAGAGAATGTGTTTGTTGACCATGGATACGCCACTCAGCATGGAGCCGACGATTCCCAGAAATCCCTGGTCGGTGCCGGCCAATACCAGGTTGTCGTAGCCAATGCTCCCGTCACTTACTTTTCTTGGACTGCCGTAGATGGCACCCCCGTGCTTTCCGGTAAATCGCTCAACGGTGAGTGGGGTGAAGCAGTCTGAGAACATGATATGCTCAGAAAAAGGACCAACGATCGGTTCGACCTGCCGGCACGATTCCACGTTGTGTTCTTCTTTCATTGTTTCATACACGCGGGAATCTTCGGAAACGTTGAGCCAGCGATGGTAATTGGCTAATTGGGTTGTCCTTACTTCAATGGAATCAAGGCTGCTTCGTAAATTCTGAAAATTAAAGGGTAGGCTGATGACGCCGCTATCGTAGCTGACAGGAGACTGTGGTTGTTCGAAACGAAAGCGCCTTTTTTTGTTAAAGAAGATACAGGTTCGATCCCCTGGAAGACTTTCGCGGGCCTTCTTATCCACCTGGAAAATTGACTCGACAAAGGATAGGCGACGATCATTTTGGTTGTTGGTTATGCTGCCCAGAAGCAGTTTGGTTTCATCAAGTCCGATAGTACTGACCAGGTGTTTGCAGAGAATTCTTTCTCCATTTTCAAGGGTGACTCCGATAATTTTCTCACCCTGAGAAATAATATTTCTGACCCCGGTTCCCAGTTTAATTGTGCCACCGTAGTGATTCAGCTTGTCGACCAGTAGGTCGAGAAGATTCTTTATCGTTCCAGCCGGCCTGAAAAGCCCTTCCTGGTAGAGGGAGCGGAACATGATAACAAATTGTTTGAAATCGATATCGTTCTCCCAACTCGACCCGTAATAGAGGATTGGGCAGAGGAGCATATCGATCAACAGGGGATCAGTCAGGTGAAAAGAAAGAACGGATCTGGCGGAACGGTATTCCTGTTCGGCAAACGGATCAGCCTCGTCGATATAATGAACCAGACGCCTGAAGTGATCAGACTGAGATGGGAATTTGTCGTTGACATCGTCTCTTAATTCTTCGAAATTATTAGAAAAGAGAAGCGATTTTTCAGGAAACCTTATTTCACTGCTGATCTGCTGATGAAAACCAATATCGTCGCGACTGATTTTCAGTTGCCTCAGCAGCTTGTTGAGAGGGGCGTGTTTTGCTGCTTTATCGGCATAATTGGTGATGGCATGCAGGCCCGTTTCAAATAACCGGTTATTTCGATAATAATAGGAATTAAGCCCACCTACCCTGGAATGCCGCTCAAGAACCAGTACGTTTTCATTGTATCTGGCTAACCGAATAGCAGCAGCCAGTCCAGAAAGACCGCCACCTATTACGACAAAACTGGCTTGCACGGATCAGGCTTCTTTAAGCAGGGGTTCGAGATAGTTTGTACAACTGGTGAGCGTCGCCAGTTGTGGGTAATCTTCCTCAGGTATCTGCAGCTTGTGGCGTTTTCTCAGTTCCATGACGATATCGAGAAAATCCATTGAATCCAGATCCAGTTGATCGCGCAGTGGCTGATCTGGATCGAGATTGTCGAATTCAGCTTCATCGTCGATGTCTTCAATTATTTCTAAAATCAGATCTTTTATATCGTTACGAGTCATAAAAGTCTCCGAATAATACGGGTACTCTGGGTTTGTGTTAAAGGTGCGTTATCGCGAGAGCATATGTGTGTTTACGCAAATCACGTTTTATACCACACTTGAGCAATTATTTTAACTGTTTTTTTGTTTATCTCTGGCGAATCAGCCTGAAAGCCGCTGAACGATGACCGTTGAGTTTATGCCAACCATACCGAATGAATTATTTAAAATCGTTGTAATGTTTTCACGTTTTTCCGGATTATCAAGTATCAGGTTGTCAAGTTGACAGTCTGGATCAAGTTGATCGACATTGATGCTGGGATGGATGAGGCCATCTTCAAAGGAGCCGAGATTACCGGCCAGTTCAAGTACGCCTGCAGCGCCCATTGCATGCCCGATAATGCTTTTGGTGTTGTTGATGCAGGTCTTTGATGAGGCGCCGAAAAGCGAGCGAATGGCCTTGCATTCTTCGGTGTCGCCTTGTTTGGTACCGGTTGCATGAGTTGAGATAATGTCGATGTCTTCAGCTTTTAATCCAGCCCGGGTAAGAGCAAGCTGCATGCATTCAGCCTGACGTTCACCAAAAGGGAGTACCAGATCTTTGGCGTCCGAGTTCATACCATAGCCAACAATCTCGCAATAAATATTCGCTCCTCTTGCCAACGCTTTATCCAGAGTTTCTAAAATATAGAGGCAGCCGCCTTCGGAAACAACAATGCCATTTCGGTTTAGATCGAACGGCCGGCAGGCTTTAGTCGGGTCATCAGCTTCACCCAAGGCGCCCTGCGCCTTAAAGCTGGCGAAAATTCCGAAAGAGCCGGTGGATTCGGATATACCCCCGGCTATCGCCATATCAACCTCACCGAGCCTCAGCATCTGCACTCCTTGAATAAGAGAAGCATTGCCGGCGGCGCAGGCCGCTCCGATCGAATAGTGCGGCCCGGTTATACCAAGGCTCATGGTGATTTCGCCAGCGGGGTTGTTGAGTACCGTTCGCGGGTTATGGTGGTGAGTCCAGTAAGAGACGTCGTAATCGTAGCTCTTTATATTGTAGATTTCGTTTTCAGTCTCAACAGTACCATGCTCGGTCAGGCCAATATAAACTCCAGTCCTGTGTTTCTGATAAAAGTCATCTGCCAGATCAGCATCGTTTAAAGCTTCATGTGCACAATAAACACCTATGCAGCCTGCTCTGGTTCCCTTTTTGTTCTCTTTCTTTTTTCGATATTTGGTTTCGTCGAAATGACAAATCCCAGCTGGGGCAGAACCAAAGTAACGAAGTTCGATCCTTTGAATTTCACTCTGTCCTTTAAGGAGCTTTTCTCGGTAATCTGTTAGATTTGAAGCGTTGGGAGAGACGAGGCCTACGCCGGTAATTACAATTCGCTGATTATCTGGAAGCATATCGATGTAATGTTAAATTGTACTGAAAACCAATTGCAGCAGTGCAATTGTCCTTTAGCTACAGGCTACTTTAAGAAGGTCTCTCTTAACACTTTTTTGTTGATTTTGCCTACACTTGTTTTGTCTATCATATCAACATATTTTACTTCGAGCAGAAGTGCCAGCTTACTCATCATGCCCTTGTCGATAAAAGACTTGACATGACCAATCATCTCTTTTGGTTCTGGCTTCGTGGCGTCATCTTTTACCACGATCAGAGCCAGGGGCTTCTCTCCCCACTTATCGTCGACGGTGCCAATTATGGCCACCTCTGAAACAGCGGGGTGGAGATTAATTATATCTTCCAACTCCAGTGATGAAAGCCATTCGCCGCCAATTTTGATTACATCCTTAATGCGGTCGGTGATGGCCACGAAGTTGTCGCTGTCAATGTTGGCCACGTCACCGGTGTGAAGATAGCTATCCTTCCATAGATTTTCCGAATTTCTGTTGTCCTTCCAGTATCCCTGAGTAAGCCATGGGCTTCGAACGACAATTTCTCCAACATTATTGCCATCGGCCTGCACGTCGTTCATCTTCTCATCAACCACTCGAAGTTGAACAAGTGGTAGGGGGCGTCCGGTTTTACAGCGAATTTCAACTTCTTTATCGGTGCCGATATCTTGGCTATCAACCTGAGCGAGTGTCAGAACTGGACAGGTCTCTGACATACCGTACCCGGAAAATATATCGATTCCTTTATCGCGGGCAGCCTTGCACATCTGTTTAGGAAGAGCGGCTCCGCCAATCACTACTTTCCAGCCGGAAAGATCAATGGATTCGAATTCAGGGCTGGTCATCAGCATATGCATAATGGTTGGAACACAGTGAGAAAAGGTAACTTTCTCTTCTTTAATCAGATTCAGAAGCAGGTTGGGTATATATCTCCCGGGATAGACCTGCTTTACACCAACTGCTGTGGCAATATATGGAAATCCCCAGGCATGAACATGAAACATTGGCGTAATGGGCATGTAGACATCATTTCGGTGAAATCGACCCTGATCGGCTGAAGAGGCAAGGGCAGATAGAGTACTCAAAGTATGAAGAACCAGTTGTCGGTGGCTAAAATATACACCTTTGGGTAGTCCGGTCGTACCGGTCGTATAAAAGGTAGTAGCCCTTGTGTTTTCGTCGAAATCTTCAAACTCGAAATCATCACTAGCCACCGCAAGGAGCTGCTCGTATTCACCGGCGAAGGAGATAGTACTCTCTGGTGTGGATTTCTCATCGTTAATGAGAATATATTCCTTGACCGTATCAATGCGCCCCTTGACCTGTTCAATAAGGGGAAGAAATTCACTGTTGATGAGAATAAAGTCATCTTCAGCGTGGTCTATGGTGAAGACAATCTGTTCAGCGGAAAGCCTGACGTTCACCGTATGCAGAACAGCGCCAAGCATCGGAACAGCATAGAAACACTCGAGATAGCGGTGACTGTCCCAATCCATCATGGCAACAGTGTCACCTGGTTTTACTCCCAATCGACACAGGGCATCCGCAAGGCGGTGCACCCGTTTGTGAAATTCCATATATGAAAAACGGAGATCTCCACGGTAGACGATTTCCTGCTCAGGGTT
>JBPCUV010000195.1:0-30983 GCA_051010975.1 Desulfocapsaceae bacterium | reverse complement strand
CTCATCGAACGGAAATACCCCCCCTACGGCTGGGCACTTCCCGGCGGTTTCGTCGACTATGGTGAATCTTTCGAACAGGCAGCTGTGCGGGAAGCAGAGGAGGAGACAGGAATAGCTGTCACCGACCTGCGTCAGTTCAGGACCTATTCCGATCCGGATCGGGACAGCCGGATGCACACCGCATCTACGGTGTTTATCGCCAGAGGAAAGGGGGTACCAAAGGCAGCAGACGATGCCGCCAGGGCAGAATTATTCTTAAGAGAGGATGTGCCTGAACTGGTCTTCGATCACTATAGAATCCTTGCTGATTATTTCTCAGCCCGCACATAAACTGCAGCCTCTAGCTCTAGAGCAGCGCAGTGAGTGCCCAGAACACCACGGCCCCCGTGCCCACGGAGGAGTAGAGCAGCAGTCAGGGAATGCAGTCACTCCCGTACCTCTTGGAGATCAGGGCGAAGACGCCAAGCCCGGCCAGTACGGAGATTACCAGGATTATAATCGTTTTCATCTCACCATCCGGATTTTACCGAGCACCGCCTCTTTTTCGAAGCCTGATCGAAGCGGGGCTGATTTCCACCAACTCATCATCGTTGATGAATGACAAACATTCCTCGAGGGTCAGGATGGTCGGAGGAGTCAGGATCACCGCGTCGTCCGTACCTGAAGCTCTGACGTTGGTCAGTTTCTTGCCTTTGGCCGGATTGACCACCAGATCCCCGGCCCGGCAGTTCTCACCGATGATCTGCCCGGCATAAAGATCGACCCCCGGTCCAATAAAAAGCGTACCACGAGCCTGCAGATGGAACAAGGCGTAGGCCACCGAGGTGCAATTCTGTTTTGTGGTAAGCACTCCATTGATGCGGTTGGAAATCTCTCCGGCATGCGGCCCGTAGCCCTCAAACACGTAGCTCATGGTGCCCATGCCCTTGGTATCGGTCATAAACCGGGGCCGATAACCGAGCAGGCCGCGGGTCGGAATGGTAAATACCATGCGGGTCATCCCGTGGGTCTGGCTCATTTCTTCCAACTGACCCTTGAGTTTGCCCAGCCTCTCTATGACCGGGCCCTGCACCGTTTCATCGACGTCGACGGTCAGCTTTTCGAAAGGTTCAAGAAGCTGGTCGTTTTCCCTGCGCATTATGACCTGGGGTCTGGTCACCTGGAGTTCGTAGCCTTCCCGACGCATCTTCTCGATCAAAATCGACAGGTGAAGCTCGCCCCTGCCCGACACCTTGAAACCGACGCCTTCCTGCAACGGCTCAACCTGCAGGGCGACGTCTGCCAGCGTTTCCCGATCCAGCCGTTCCTTGAGATGCCGCGATGTCACATATTTTCCTTCGCGGCCGGCAAAGGGCGAATCATTGGGAATAAAATCCATTGATATGGTCGGCGGATCTATATCGATCAGCGGCAGCGGCCGGGGCGATTCCGGGTCGGTAAAAGTGACGCCGACGGTGACATCGTCCATACCGGCGACGGCGACGATCTCTCCCGTATAGGCAGAGTCGACCGCAACTTTACCATCCTGCTCGAACCTGAAGATTTTTGAGATTCTCACCGGCTTTATCGAGCCGTCCCTCCTGGCCACCGCGATGGGCTGGTTCAGGGCCATGGTTCCATTGACTACCTTGCCGATGCCCAGCCTGCCGAGGTAGGGCGAATAGTCGATCGTACCAACCTGCATCTGCAGCTCTGCATCTTTTGATCCGGACGGCGGAGGAATGTGGTCGACGATCATCTTCGATACAAGTTCCATGGAACCGCCGTCGCTTATCTGCTCGTCTGGTTCGGCTACCGCATAGCCTTCTTTGGCGGAGGCGTAGAGGATGGGAAAATCGAGAATGTCATCGGGTGCTTCGAGCTTAACGAACAGATCGAAAACCTGGTCGACTACCCAATCGCAGCGGGCCGCCGGTTTGTCGATTTTGTTGACTACAACTATTACCGGCAGATTGTTGGCCAATGCTTTTTTAAGAACAAAATAGGTCTGCGGCATCGGGCCTTCCTGGGCATCTACCAAAAGTAACGCCCCATCGGCCATTCGCAGCACCCGCTCCACCTGACCACCAAAATCAGCATGACCCGGCGTATCGATGATGTTGATATGGACGTCGCCGTACCGATACGAGCCGTTTTTGGCGGTAATCGTAATGCCTCGTTCACGCTCGAGATCCATCGAGTCCATCAGCCGTTCGGCTACTTCCTGATTGTCCCTGAACATTCCGGAATGACGGAAAAGCTGATCAATCAGGGTAGTTTTGCCGTGGTCAACATGGGCGATGATCGCCACATTTCTGATATCTTCCTGTCGCATAGTTGTGTGGCCAATGGCCGTCTCATCAATGGGGAAACTATAATTCTTCGTTAAGCGGTTACAAAGGGGAGCCACCATACACCAGGTGGGAAGAGATGTAAAGCAACTCAGCTTCGGCTGGATCAGAGCTTCATCAGGACTTTCTGACGGGCTGCAGAGGAACGGCGCAGCGCCGCCACCTGATCATCAACATAGTCATAGACGACGGGGACCTTGTTCTCAGCTGGCCGCAGGATCCTGCCAATCACCTGAACCAGCCGCCCTTCGAAAGTGATAGGGGTGGTTAAGAAGAGGCTGGCGAGTCCTGAACAGTCGAAACCCTCGCTAATGAGCTGAAGCGTTGCCACCAGCACCTGCAATTTCCCGTTTTGCACATCGTCGACAATCTGGCTGCGTTGTTCCGGAGCAATCTGTCCGGTAAGCAGGGCAACAGAGACCTGGTGTTTCTCCAGCAGCTCGACAAATACATTGCAGTGGCTTACCCGGTCGGAGACCACCAGGGCGGTAGAGTCCGGGTCGTTACGGACATAGTTTAAAATATCCCCGGCGATCTGTCGATTGCGTCCCTCATGTTTTGTCAGGGCGGTTATCAAGGCCTGGTAATCACCCCGATAACCGTAAGTGAAATCGGTAGTCCTGCGCATAATTTTGGGTTTCAGCACCGCCCCGGACACCTTGAGCTGCATGGGATCTACAGAATGGATCCGGTCTCCCATGAAATAGTAGATCAGCTTTGTCATCCCTTCGTCACTGCGAAAGGCGGTAGCTGACAGCCCAAGCAGAAAATAGCTGTCGAATTGGGATACTACATCGGTGAACAGGGTTGCCGGTACCCGATGACACTCGTCGACAATCAAGTGACCAAACAGGGGTGCCAGTTCCTCCGTACGCTTTCTGGCACTGTTGACAATCGCCACGGTCAGCGGCTTGATCTCAAATTTGGAGTCACCGATCAATCCCGCTTCAATCCCCATGAATTCATCGATGCGGTCCCGCCACTGATAAAGCAGTTCCTTGGTGTGGACAATAACAATTGCCGGCTGCCCCCTTCTGGCGATGGCGGCCAGGGCCATTATCGTCTTACCGCTGCCGGTGCCGGCCTCGAGCACACCAAAAGACCTCGAGCAAATCATGTCCACCGCCTCATCCTGGTAGGGACGCAGCTTTGCCTTAAAAGAGAATTTATGATCGGTGAGACGCCGGCGCTTGTCGATTATTTCCGGCTCGTCACCCGACTCCTGGCAAATTTCGATGGCCCGGTTGGCAAATCCCCTCGGAAACCGCAGGCCCCCAGGCTCCTGCTCGTAATAGTAGAGTTTGGGTTTCAGCTTCTTGCCGATCCACCTGCCATAGCGTCTGGCGGCGATATATTTTGGATTGTCAATGGTCAACCGATCCTTCAGCGCCTTTTCCAGCTCTCTGTCGATCTCTTCAAGATAACACTCGGCTGCTACGGTAAGTCTGGCCATCGGTTCTAAATCTTCCCGGGATAGTGGTAAGAAAGACTGTTAAATATATCTTCTTTATTATACTATTCTGACGACCGTGCAAGTCAGCTTGACCGGTCCTCAAAACGGATCGACATTAACCTAACCCCACTCTGGCAATTTGTCGTTATGAAAAAACTCATTTTATTCATCACATTCCTGCTCGGCTGCTTTATATCCCCTGCTTTCGGGTTCAGTCAACCTATTCAGCTCAGCCTGCCGGATACGGTAGTCGCCGAAGTTGTAAGAAAATGTCTGCCGTTTCACGTCAATCAACCATCGGACTCGCTGGCCGGGAAGATAACGGTAGAGAAAATTGAAAATCTGACATTCAAGGACGGATCACTGGCAGCCTCGGTAGCCATGACCGGCCGTGATGTCCAGCTCAATAGCAGTATCGGCGGACATCAGATTCGTCTCAATGTCGGTAATGTTAATCTCGATTTTAGCCTTGCGGCGGTCATGAGATTCGACCAAGCCAGCCAGACCCTGTTCATCCGCCCCACCGTCTCCGGTATCGATCAGCAGGGAACTCAGAACAAGGAGGTCGGTGAACTTATTGCCGCCCTGTTCAGCGACCAGGAAATCCCTGTGCCAGTCGACAATCTGCAGCCGATCATTACCGACATCGGTACCAGGGAGCTCATTATCAACATGAGTATCGAAGACATCCGCCTCAAACCAAATACTCTGGATTTACTGCTTACACCCAAGACCAGTGTGAAGAAGAAATGATGTCCTACCCGGTGGTGTTGACAGAGCTCGACACCTAGATATAATCAGTAGTACGAACTGGTTTTGCTGATTCATTGAAGACCATTTTTTCTCATACCACAAATCGATTTAAGCTGATTTTCTGTTGTTGTTTTTGATAAAAAGAATTATTATCAACTACTTTATTTTTGCAGGAGGAGCCTGCTGTGGTTCCTTAACTTATCATCATTTATTTGGAGCGGAACATGAGCAAGACAAAAGAAAATCTGGAAGCAGCATTCGCCGGAGAATCGATGGCCAGAAACAAGTACACTTTCTTCGCCAAAGTTGCCCGCAAAGAAGGGTACCACTACATTGCCAAACTTTTCGAGGAAACGGCGATCAATGAAATGCGCCATGCCAACGATCATTTCAAACTTCTGGACGGCATCGGCGATACCATTGCCAATCTCCAGGAGGCAATCGACGGTGAGGAATACGAAACCACGACCATGTACCCTGATTTTGCTGCAGTGGCAAAAGAAGAGGGCAATATGGAAGCAGCTATGAAATTTGAGCAGATCGGCAGGGTAGAGGCTGATCATCGTGACCGCTACAAGAAGCTTATTGCCCGCGTCAAAGCAGGCACCGTCTTCACCAGGGACGAAGCGATCACCTGGAAGTGCAGCCTCTGTGGCTACAAACATGACGGAACCGAGCCGCCCGCCAAGTGCCCGGCTTGCCAGCATCCAAAAGAGTACTACGAGCCGGCCAACCTCGACACCGATCTTTAAAGAGAAAAATCGAACCGGAATTGACGGTTCACCAGACATTAAAAAGAGCGTTTTCGGCATGGGCCGGGAACGCTCTTTTTAGTTTTCGGCCCCAATTTTTCGATATCTGCTTGGCGATACACCGGTCCAGCGTTTGAACGACCGGGAAAAAGTACTGAGGTCAGCAAAGCCCAGAATAAACGCGACTTCGGTCAGATCGTTATGACTGTCTTTGACATAGCGCTGGGCCAGATCTTTTCGGGTGCTGTTCAGCAGCTGCTGATAAGTGGTACCCTCGAGTTTCAAATCCCTTTGCAGTTTGCGGGTGGACATACCGAGCTCTCTGGCAACCGCATCCACGGTTACCGGGCCATCGGGCAGCTGAGCCGCCAGTACCTTCTGGACTGAACGTATTAATCTTACCTCTGAGAGCCTGGAAACATAATCTTCCATTATCCGGTCATGAAGTTGTGCCAGATACTCATCACCGCTTCTCAGGGGTTTATCAACGTCGCTCAATGAAAGGGACAGGACGGGTGCCGGCCGATTTAGGTCGACCCGGCAATTGAAAAATCTCTCATAACGGTCCAAACATTGATGCTGATCATGCGTCATCTCAACCCGTTTGGGATTCAACGGTTTGTTGAAATTGAGACGGCAACTGCTCAAAATATAGGTAAGGGCTCCATCCTCACGAGCGGGAGTCCAAGGTGCTTCCTCGCTCCAGTTCAAATTGATGTGTAAGCATCCACGATCCGCATCTTCAATTAATTCGCCGAAGCGGGCATCTGAAACAACCCGGTGGTAGCGTATCAGCCGCTCGAGTCCTTTGCGTACTGTCGAACTGGCCATCATGGCATAGCCAATGGTACCGAAATGTGAGGGATGCCAGTGATCTGCTGTTTTCAAACCGAAACATGGGTCCTCGATCAGGCGCTCCATTTCCAGCCACAGAGCAGCGATGCCGGTCAGTGGGTAGCGGGCACCCGGTTCAAATAATAGATCCGGATCGAGTCCTACACGGCGGAATACAGGATCAGGATTAATGCCGTATTCTTCAAGAATCTCCCACAGAATATGCTGGATACTTGCAAGTTTGGTCAACAGCACCTCATTCACCCTCCCGTCGTTTTTGTCGTAGAATGCAAAAAAATAGCCGCCTAATGCAAAGAATTATAAAATTCAGGCTTTATATTACTGATAACTTAATTGAGGTGGCCGGGCGGCAATTCCTTCCCCCTTTTCACCGGTCATACAAACCCCATATTGCCGTCCGGCTTCATTAAGCCCAACAGAACAATTCTAAACCAAGCAGATTCTCCCCGTTTTCATAAGATTACCGCATCCCTTTCCGAGCCTTCGGCAGGTCAGGAATAAGCCGCTCCCCTGCAACTGCAGTCTCCGTTAGAAAACTCTATCACTTCAGCAACGACAGTCCAAGTCGCATTGTCATTTACCCCCGACAATGGTAGAGTGGCCCCATTCTAATTCACCATGCTGAAACAAGGTCTTTTATGAAATTTCCGGCATTAAAAAAAGAGATCCACTCGCTTCTTATAAAGCGGCTGATCGGCGTCTGTGTGGTCACCATTCTGCTGGTCGTCGGAGCCACCTGTTATCTTGAATTCAAACGACTCGAAAAGACCCTGCTCAGTGATGCCGCCAAAGAAGCGTACTTGTTCGTACCACTATTCTTAGAGCAGCACAATAAACATTCCGGCACCCAAAAGGTAGCCGCTACGCCCGAATTTTACGACTCGATTGCTCACACTTCCTTTATCGATGTTCAGTTATCAACCCCCGACGGATCAGTTTTTTTTGAAAAAGAAGGGGTCAACGCGGGACCGATCAAACAGCGTTTCAGCGAAAAGTCCAGCCAGCCCCAGGTGGGGGACAAGCCCTCCGGTACCTGGTTGATCGCCGATAAAAGAATTTATCTCATGGCACTACTGCCGCTCAGCGGGCTGCAGGACGATGATAGTCTCGGTCACCTGCAGGGAATCTATCGGAGTTCGCTGGAGAACACCAGGGCAATCATTTGGAGGATTCTGTTCTCCTGCCTGATCGGTGTTGGTTCGGTACTGCTCTGCACAGTTTTGATGTACCCCGGTCTGATTTTCTTCCACAATCGATTGATCAGGAGCAGCTCAGATCTTAACCTGGCAAACAATTTTCTTCTCAAACAGCTGGGTAGTGCACTGGCCAAAAGTGATGTTGGCACTTCCTATCACAGCCATAGAGTAGCGATCTACGGAATTCGGCTGGCGGAAAAACATAAGCTTTCACGGGCCCGAATCAGGAGTTTCGTTCAGGGCGTATTTCTGCACGATATCGGGATGCTGGAACTGGAATCTTCGATGCTGATGAAACAGGGCCCACTGGACAAAAAGGAGCTCTCGCTGATGCAGGGGCATGTGAAAAGCGGAGTGGCCCAGATCAAGCGCTACCGTTGGCTCAGAGACGGTCTTGATGTGGTGCGCTTGCACCATGAAAAATATGATGGGAGCGGCTACCCTGCAGGCCTCAGCCATGATAAGATTCCACTGGAGGCTCGAATCTTCGCCATCGTCGATGCCTTCGACGCCCTCACCTCAAGACGACCTTACCGAGAGGCAGTGGAACTGGACAGAGCGCTTGAAATACTCGAACAGGATTCCGGCTCCCATTTCGACCCGGTGCTGCTCGCTCCATTTATCGAAATGGCACCGCAGCTCTATGGTATTGTCAGCAAACTAGAAGGAAAAGCACTTGAACGTGAAGTGCAGGGTGTAGTCAAGAAGTATCTCAAACTCTAAAAAAGGGCGGGGTGCACTCCCCTGCCGCGTTCAGAGTCTAACGATCTCATCGCCGGGGCCGACGCTCCCCCCTTCAATCACTTTGGCAAACAGCCCCTCCCGGGGCATGATACAGTCTCCGGTTGCCTTCTTGATCGCGCAGCCGCTGTTGTGGCATTCTTTACCGATTTGAGTGATTTCCAGCACTGCCGAGGTGCCAATCCTGATTCTCTTGCCTAGACCCAGTGTTTCCAGATCGATGCCGTGGGTGATGATGTTTTCGGCAAAAGCACCTTTTTTCAAGGTAGGCAGAACCTCACGCACCAGTTGGATGGATTCCGAAGCCAACAGCGAAACCTGCCGATGCCATTCTCCAGCATGGGCATCTCCCTCAATTCCCCACTCGGCTTTCAGGATGACCCGCTCCTGCTCTTTTTTAACGATGCCTTTCTTGTCACTGGTACAGACTGCCTCAACGGTTGCCATAATTGTCACTTCCTCAGCCGCCAATTGATGCCATCGAGGGCTGCTCCGCCGTGCCGTTGGCGGATTCGGTCTGGTGACCGTCGGCAAAGCGTTTATTCAGGCAGCCTCTAATGATGTTCAACAAATCTTTGTCGGTGGTTCCTTCCCGAATCAAATCTTTGAGATTAAGTACTCCATTATCGTACAAACAGACTTTTAAAATCCCCTGAGGGGTAATACGAACCCGGTTACAGGCCGAGCAGAACTTTCTCGAACTGCCCTCTATGATCCCCAGACTGCCCCTGAAACCCGGCACTGCAAACTCCCTGGCCGTAGACCCGTTTTCTGTCTGGCGCTGCTCAAGGCCCGGAAACAGTTTCGCCAGTCGATCGCCAAGACCATATTCAATCCGATTTTCCACTTTCTTCTTACCGGAAAAAGGCATTTTCTCAATAAAGCGCATGCTGAGCCGGTTGTCGTGCGCCAGGTTGCCCAACTGGAGTATTTCCGCGTCGCTTGTTTCTTCCGACACCACCGAATTGACCTTCATCCGGATACCCAGCTCCAATGCTCCGTGGAGCGTTTTCAGCACATCAGACAAACGGTCGCGCCGGGTAATAGTGTTGAAGCGCCCTCGGTCAAGCGTGTCCAGGCTCAGGTTGATTCCTGAGATCGGCAAGGCCTTCAATCTCTTCAAGTAACGGGCGGTCTCGACGCCGTTGGTGGTAATGACAAGTTGTTTAACTCCGAGTTCATGCTTGAGTCGTTCGAGGAAATCCATGCAGCCCCGCCTGACAAATGGTTCACCCCCGGTAATTCGAATTTTCTCTATACCCATCTCGAGAAACAATCGGACCACACGCTCTAATTCCTCGTAACTCAGGGTTTCAGCATGGGACACCGTTTCAACGCCTTGTTCCGGCATGCAATAGGAGCAGCGCAGATTGCACCGATCAGTGATGGCCAGCCTGAGATAGCTAATGACCCTGCCGTGATTATCGATCAGCTGAGGACCACCACCATTGGCGGCGGCTGTAGAATCAGAAATTTTTTCAGAGGGCGCGTACATGGACACTCCTTTTCAAGTTCGGAAGGCTGCACTGTTTCCAGTCCAACCCTATCGGCCCCAGACCATATTTCCCCTCGATTCCATTGGCTTCAATCTTGATGGGAAAACGTAGGACTTTCGGCTCGGAGTTTAGTTATATAAAACTACTAATAGATCGGAGAGAAGAAAATGACAACGATTTATTTTTATGACAGTCTTTAACGCTGGGGCCGGTCTGAGTCTCCCATGGAGCCAAGGCCGAGCCAGTCGATCAGCTCTGATAGTTCCGGCACTCGGCCGACACTTTTCAACACCCCATCGATGAGCAGACCCGGAATCGCATATACCTGCAAGCCGATAATGGCTTCAAAATCATTGACCAGTTCAACTGAACAGTCGAGTTCGTACATGTCTCTCATCTGCTTGACTCTCTGCTCAACCTGGTCGCAGAGGGTGCCCGGCGGAGCCGCTATCTGAATTGTCACCATCAGACGCCGTAAAAGAGTTTCAGCATGGCCAGCAGGATAATCGTATAGATTATCGAGGCGCCGACCCCGGCCTTCATGTAATCTTTGGGGCGGTAGCCTCCCGGTCGCATGATCAGGGCATTGACCTGGTGGGTGGGCAGGATAAAGGTGTTGGAGGCCGAGACAGCAACCACCAGCGCCGCCAGAATCGGATCCGTCCCCAATTGGGCGGCCATATTCATGGCCAGCGGCACCATTAAAACGGCGGCACCGACATTCGAGGCCACCAGAGAGAAGAAGGCCGTCAAGACGGAAACCAGAAAGAGCAGCAGCAGCGGGGTCAGTTCAGAAAACGAGCTCAGCACCTTGTGGGCGATGTAGGCGGCGGCTCCGGTATTTTCAAAGGCAGTACCCAGCGGTATCAGGCCGGCCAACAGAAATACGGTACGCCAATCAACCGCCTCGTAAGCCCGGTCGGCCGAGATGATCCTGGTGATGATCATTCCCAGAGCACCGCTGAGCAGCGCAATCGACAGCTTGACCTTGAACCCCAGGACCAGGGCCAGCGACATAAACAGAAAAAACAGCGCACATTTGGTTCGCTCCGGTTTGAATTCCTCACCCCGTATTTCCTCGACAAAGGCGATGTCCATCTTTTCGGCGATCAGCTTGAAGCGCTGCCATTTACCCTGCAGCAGCAGGGTGTCGCCCTGTACAAGTTTTGTCACATTGATGTCTTCCATGATGATCTGGTCACCACGCACCAGGGCCAGCGCGTTGACCTTGTAGAGCTCGCCAAACTGAAGCTCCTGCAGGGTATGGCCGGCCAGGTTTGAATGGGGAATTACGACCCCTTCAATGATGCCGCTTTCGTCGATCGAGTTGTCGTCTGCAAATAGCTCCGGTTCCGCTCTGAGCTGCCAGCCCAGCTCCTCGGTGAGGGTCTCGACCTTCTGATCCGATCCGATGACCCAGAGAATATCCCCCGGCTCAATCGCATCGTCTCTAACCGGAGCGAAATTCTTAGTATAACGCTCCTCACCTTTGGCGATACCGACCACCGTCACATGGTATTTAGGTCGTAACTCGAGTTCACCAAGAGTCTGGGATGGAAAGTAGGTGGGCACCACCAATTCATACCCCTGTCCGACCTGCTCTCCATAGATGTCCTGAAGTCGCTTATCCATGCAGTCATCATCGATCAAACAGACATCTGCCGGAAGCAGTTTACGGCCGAACACCACAAAATAGACAAGGATACCTATCAGCAGAGCGATACCTATTGGCGTGACAGAAAGCAGACCCAGCGGAGTGAACTCGGTATTATTCACCACCCCCTGGTTATTTGACCACCACCCCTCCATCAGGTCGTTGAGCATTATCAGCGGGGAAGAACCGACCAGGGTAAGACACCCCCCGGTAATGGCACAAAACCCCATCGGCATAAGAATTTTACTGGCCGGGATCCTGAGCTGCCGACCGATACGCATGGTTGCAGGAAGAAACAGGGCTGCGGCGCCGATATTCTGCATGAAACTGGAGATGATCGCAACCGTGGTGGAGATGATCACCATGATCCGTGTTTCGCTGCTGCCGGCGATCTTCACAATATACGAGGCAACCACATTCATCACCCCGGTCTTATTCAGGCCGGCACCGAGAATCATCACCGCGATAATCGACACCACCGCATTCGAACTGAGCCCGGCAATCGCCTCCTCGGGTCCGATTACACCGGTCAGCGGTAGCAGCACCATCATCATCCAGCCGACCAGATCAACCCGAAGCAAATCAAAAACAAAGAGGAGAATAGCCAGACCGAGAAGGCTGAAAACGATGATCATGTCGGTGGTCAGTACGGTCGGTTCCATGCCCGTCTCCCTTTCCTGAACTGTTTGAGATACCGGGTTACCATGCAAAATTAGATTATTCGCTCTAGATCAAGGCGCGTGAGTGAATTGTACCGAAGTCATTTAATCCGATATCAAGAATAAAAATTTCACGCGGAACGCAGAGACTGAGCGACACAAAAAAATTTCAAGGTAACCTTCAATTTAATAGCCTGCTCAAGCAATGAAGTCAACCACAGAGACCCGGAAGCAGACCCATTCATTTTCAAATGTCCGACCCCATAAACTGTGATAGAATGGCTTTAAAATTTTCTCATTTCAGGAGCGAGACCATGTTCAAAAAGCGACAGGAAGCAGTCCTCTCCTCTCTTACCGACACAGGATTCGACGGTATGGTTCTCAATGCCGGTCCAAGTCTGGTTTATTTCAGCGGACTGCACTTTCATTTATCGGAGCGGCCAGTGTTGTTTTTTCTGGTGGCCGGGAAAAAGCCGCTGATCGTACTTCCCGCGTTGGAAGAAGCAAAACTCGAGGGACTGGACTTCGAACTTGAGGCGCTCAGTTACCCAGATGACCCTGCCCGCTGGCAGGAGGTGTTTACTGCTGCTTGCATCATGGTTGGGCTGAAAGAGCTGAAAATGGGGTTCGAACCCCGACAGTTCAGGCTGCTCGAATATCGCTACCTGAGGATGGCTTCTGCGACGACATCGTATGAGAGTTGCGATGAGGCGATTGCCCAATGCAGATCGTTCAAGGATCAGGACGAGGTGAGCCGCATGCAGACAGCGGTAAATATCGCCCAGGAAAGCCTCAAATCAATCCTGCCCCAGCTCAGAGCCGGTCTGACTGAACAGGAAGTGGCCGCGGAGTTGGCCATAGAACTCTATCGTCATGATTCCGATCACCCCCTGCCATTTTCCCCAATTGTTTCAGCCGGTCCGAACGGTGCCAATCCCCATGCCAAACCATCAGCACGAAGGCTAAAGGAGGGAGATCTGCTGGTGATCGACTGGGGGGCGTCGTGGCAAGGATATGCATCTGATTTGACCAGAACTTTTGCCATCGGGGAAGTCGATGATGAAGCCAGGCATATTCATGAACTCGTTAGAAATGCCAACGAGGCTGGTCGGGCCGCGGCAAGACCAGGGGCTCCCTGCAGCGCCGTTGATATGGCGGCCAGATCAGTCATCGAGGCGGCCGGATACGGCGCCAGCTTCCGCCATCGAACCGGCCATGGAATCGGTATGGAATGCCATGAAGAGCCTTACATTCATGAAGCCAATCTGGATATTCTGAAACCGGGGATGACCTTCACGGTTGAACCCGGTATCTATCTCGCCGGGAAGTATGGGGCAAGGGTAGAGGACGATGTATTGATCACCGAAAATGGCAGCAGATCGCTGAGCGACCTCAACCGAGAATTGATCTCTTTGGCCGGATGAGGCTCATTTTGAGATTTTTATTTATCATTTCGCACAACAGTTTTTTCCTTTACAATATAGATATTTGATCTGATTAAAAACTATTATATCAAAACTAATTTGTATATTTTGATAATAACTTTATTGAATTTTTTTTCTGTATGAATATATTAAAAGTGCTAATTACTCAAAGCTAATTAATATTAATTAATTGATGGTGTATAAATTTTCTAAAACAATTAACAACATAGGATGGAAAAAATGGCACGTAAAACAAAGTATGATCTTATTAGTTTCAGAGACCTTGTGGTAGCCGGTAAAAGCAAAACTGAGATCATGAAGGACATGGATATCAAAAATCACCCAACCTTCAACAATCTCATGCTGAAACTGATGGATGAAGATAAAAAGTATTATCAAGTGAAAGAACCTAAAAAAACCAGCCAAAAGAAACAGACCACCACAAAAATTGGTAAAAATCAGACCCTTACCCTCTCATCAAAGATCCTTTCTTCATCCGATTTTAAGCCTGGCGACAGCTTTTCTGTAAAAATTTTCAAGAATAGAATCAATTTAACGCTTATTGAAAAATAAACGTTAATAGCACCAAACTTATAGCAATTTCAAATCATTTCTCCGGTGGTAGGCGACAGCATGGTAGTCGTTACCACCGGTTTTTTTTCAGGGGAAAAATATTGTGCAGGTTCGATTAATCTTTACCTGCTTTTGGAAAAAAAGGATGCTTAGTCCGGCAGCGCCAGGCTTATGGTAACCAGGTCGTCGGGGGCATAAGACACCTCCCCCGGCAACATCATTATCGAGCAGTTCGGCGCCTGATTGCTCCGAGGATAGCCGACCCTAACACGCCCCGCCTCCAGACGATAGTGGCCGTCTTTGAAGCATAGCACATCGGACGATTTGAGCGATACTGCATGGTCGAGAAATCCATCCAGCCTCTGATTGTAAAAAGAGTTCATCCCTTGCATTTTTTTAAGTAGCGGGCAAAGCAGTTCGAGAAACAAAATGCGCACCGCAGAAGGTGGTCCGGGAAGGCCAAAGTACAGCTTGTCTCCCAAGAGTCCAAACAGCGTTGATCTGCCGGGCCTGACCTGCAGGGAACGATATAAAATCTGAGCTCCTGCCTCAGGCAGCAGCTCACCAAACAGATCATATTTTCCGGGACCGACCCCGCCCGTGCTGATGACGATATCGGCATCCGATTTCTTGATGGCATCCAGCAGCTGTGATATCGCCTTCCGCTCATCTGCAATGACGCCATACCCCTCGGCTCTTCCGCCGTATTTATTGACCAGGTTTTCAAGCAGCAGGTGATTGGAAGAGTATTTCTGACCGTTCTTCAGCGTTCCTTCTGACATTACCAGTTCACTACCGCTGCAGAAAAATGCAACTTTGGGTCTTTTAAAGACCTCGACACTGCTGTTGCCTGCCGCAGCCAAAAGTGAAAGATGGTATTCATTCAACCGGGTGCCGGGTTCGACTAGCAGTTCATCGGCAAGGTGATCACTGCCCCTTCTGCGGATAAAGCGACTTTGAGCTGCCAGTTCGATTCCACCGACAAGCAGTTCCGAGCCAGAAACCCGGCAATCTTCCTGGGCGATGACTCGCTCCGCACCGATCGGCAGCAGTCCGCCGGTCATGATTCGATAGGCCTCGCCAGGTTCGATTTCAACCGTATGACAAAACCCGGCCTGAATTTCGCCCCTGATTGTAAAAGCCTGCTGGCCTCCTTCGGCAGCTCTGCCTTTACCACAGATCGCATAGCCGTCCCTGGTTGACTGATCATAGCCTGGAAGCGGTTGCCTTGATCGGTTGTTTTCACTGCAGACACGGCCAAAACTGTCTTTTAGCAGCACCATCTGCTGGCCAAGCGCCGGGGCAAGACCAAGTATCAGATGTAAGGCCTCATCAAGCTGCATGTATCCCCCTTTTTGTCGACTATTCAGAGCTGAAACCGATTCAGCCTAGCACAGCGATTCTATTTGTTCAACCGAGTCCATCCTGAAGTGACCAAAATAGTTTGACACACAGGGTTATCTGTGGTTATTTAGTTCATTTTGCTAACTTCGCTTTTCCCCGCATGGTGCCAGTCCTACCTGTCACCATGTAACGTATTGATATTAAGACGAATCGTAGCGTCAAATAGTGGTGTCGCCATCTCTTTCAAGCAACAGGGACACCCTGAGAGGATGTAAAAATGAGCAAGAGAACGTTTCAACCAAGTAATATAAAACGTAAAAGAAGCCACGGTTTTCGTGCCAGAATGAGCACCAAAGCCGGTCGTGCCATCATTAACGCCCGCAGAGCGAAGGGCCGCAAACGACTTTCCGCCTGATATCATTGCGGCAGTTTGGTCTTCCGAAATATTGCTTGTTGCGGAAGAACTGGGAATTTGATGCGGTATACAGGCACGGCACGCGGCTGCACGGAAAAGGCTTCTCCATCATCTATATTGCCAACGACCGTGGACACAGCCGCATCGGAATAAGCATCAGCAGAAAGTTGAAAGGAGCGGTTACCAGGAACCGAATTAAACGGATAGTCAAAGAGTCGTTTCGGCTGAACCGGGAGAAGTATCCTCCCGAAGCAGATATCGTTGTCACTGTACGGCCCAATTTTTCGCTTAATTCTCCAGATTCCGTTACGGAAGCAGTGATAAATTTAGTATCCACCCCAGCAAAGTAATCATGGCACCCGACAAAACGTACGGCCTCACGGCCCGCACCTTAATTGGGTTGATTCGGGGATACAAATATATCTTATCACCTCTGTTCCCTCCTGCTTGTCGTTTCTATCCAACCTGTTCTGCATACACTGTAGAGGCAATCAATAAGTACGGTGCCATAAAGGGAACCGGAAAGGGATTGTGGCGCATTCTGCGCTGTCACCCTTTTTCCCGGGGCGGATACGATCCGGTGTAACCACCGGCGATAGTTGTCAAAATTCTATCGGCGACGCTCCCTGCCGGCAGCAAACAAGGATCCAGCGATCATATGGACATGTATAGAGCCTTTCTGGCTATCTTAATTTCTTTCGTTATTCTACTGGGCTATCAATATTTTTTCATTGGCCCCGCCCAGCAGGAACCGGTGGAAACTGAACCAGCCACTGTACAACCGCAGCCGGCTCAACAACCACCCCAGGCGCAAATCACCGCACCACCGCCTCTGCCTCAAGCCCAGACGACTCAGACGACTGTCCCGCAACCTTCTACTGCGACCGAACAGCGTCCTGCCAGTGAAGTAAAAATCGACACCGACCTCTACACCGCCACTATCAGCGAGAAAGGTGGGGTTATCACGAGTTTTTTACTTAAAAATTTCCGCGCCGAGAAAAACGATGAGGCCCCCGGTGTAGACCTGGTCAAAACCGATCAGGCCCAGGGCTACCCCTTGAGTTTTTCCTGGGGAACAGTTTTCGACAGAAACACGCTCTATTCACTGGACAGCACGGACGTGCAGTTCGATTCCAGCACCAACAAAGCTACCATCATCATGAGAGCTGTGAGCCCCAACGGGCTCGAGGTGATCCGGACATATCACTTCAACCGGACGGATTATCTTATTGAACACGAGGTAATGGTGGTCAACAGGAGCGGACAGACTCTCCAGGGTTCGGCAGTGCTGCACCAGAGCAACCTCCCTTTCAGTGAAATCACCAGGGCCAGCAATTGGTTGTTCCGGGGACCATCCATGTTTGGTGAAGCCGGGCTGCAAAAGTTCAAACTCAAAGAGTTCGACGACGGTCCGCAGACTGTGCAGGGCAACGTTGACTGGGTGGCCTACGAGGGAACCTATTTCATGACTGGTATCATCCCTTCAAACAACGCCCAGTCGATTACCATGAATGCAGAGGAAGAACTGGTCACCATTGATCTCCAGTCTGCACTTGAAACGCTGGCTCACGAGGCGACCAATGCCTACCAATATAAGCTGTTTTACGGACCCAAAAAACTCACCTTGCTCAATGAGATTGGCTATAACCTTGGAAAAATAGTCAATTTCGGTTGGTTTGACGTGATTGCCAAACCGATGCTCTATATGCTCAACTGGTTTTATTCGGTGGTCCATAATTATGGTATCGCCATTATCCTGGTTACCGTCATCTTGAAAGCCATTTTCTGGCCAATCACCCAGAAAGGGCTGAAATCGATGAAGAACATGCAGAAACTGCAACCCAAGGTGGTCAAGCTCAAAGAAAAGTATAAAGACGACCCGACCCGCATGAACCAGGAGATGATGAATCTCTACAAGACCTATAAGGTCAATCCGCTTGGCGGCTGCCTGCCGATGGTCTTACAGATTCCGGTGTTTTTCGCTCTTTATAAGGTACTGCTGCAATCCATCGAGCTGCGTCACGCCCCGTTCATGCTCTGGATCAATGACCTCTCCGCACCCGACCGGCTTTATCTGGGCTTCGACATCCCGTACCTTGGTGGCCTGCCGGTTCTTACCCTGTTGATGGGTGCCTCGATGTTTCTCCAGCAGAAAATGACCCCCACCACGGCGGACCCTACCCAGGCAAAAATCATGATGTTCCTGCCCCTTATTTTCACCGTTATGTTCGTCAATTTTGCCTCAGGTTTGGTCCTTTACTGGTTTGTCAACAACCTGCTCTCCATCCTTCAGCAGTATCTGATCAATCGGCAGAATAAGCCTGCACCGGCCGCCGCCGGTTGAACAGACGAGCAGAGAAGACTCCATGGTGGAATAACACGAACCAGAGATAGCACATGTCACTTGAAACTAAAGACTTTTATGGAAAGAATGTGGCCGAAGCAATCAAGACGGCCTGTGAAGATTTTGGTGTTGCTCAGGAAAACCTCACCATTGAAGTACTCGAGACCGGATCCCAGGGGATTTTTGGACTGATACGAAAGAAGGCCCATATCAGAGCGAAGATTCAAGAGATAGAGGAAGAGACGGTCGAACCGGGTCCAGAAAAAAAAGCTGCACCCCCGAAAAAGAAAGCCAAACCCAAAAGGCCGACTCGCAGCCCTGAGAACAAGGAAACAACTCACCCGAAAGATGAGCCGTCCCCCCCGCCACAACCTGAAGCGGCCGCCGAAACATCGATTGAGCAAAACAATTCCGAAGATAATGGGACCACCAGCAAAGCTCCGGTCGAATTGTCCGAAGCCACCCTGGCTGCCATCCGGGATGAATTGACGGGGATACTCGAGTTGATGGAGTGCCCCTCAACAGTTACCGTGGAAAACGAAGCCGGTACCGCCCATTGTAGGGTCAGTGATGAACACCAGGAAATCCTGACTTCCCAGGAAGGACGGGTACTTGACAGTCTCCAGTATCTGCTTCGAAAAATTGTATCAAAAAAGGTAGAGGGTCGCGTCCAGCTTACCATCGATGTGGGCAATTTCCGGGAAAAACGATTCCAGGAACTCAAGGAGCGGGCCGTTGACTACGCGGCACAGGTAAAGGAAAACGGCAAAACCCAGGTGATTTCGTCACTCAACCCGTCGGAACGACGGGTGGTGCACGTCGCCCTGCAGGACGATCCCGATATTCGGAGCCGAAGCGTCGGCGAAGGATTATTCAAAAAAGTGCTGATCTACAAGCCTGGAAAGGGGCGAAAGAGCAACAACCGGAAACGGGGCCGCTCCAGACCTCGCAAAAAAAGTGAGAACGGCCCCCAAAAAGAGAACTCATAAATTCCAGCTCTAGCCAGCCCCAAAAAGCTGTAACCACGCTTTGAGCTCAGGTCTGGCAACAATGAACAGCATGCGGTTTTTGGAGAACCATAGATGAGTTCCCCAGCCCTTGATACTCGAACTATTGCCGCAATTTCCACCCCGCCCGGAGCGGGGGGCATCGGCATTATCAGGATCAGCGGAAGCGAGTCGCTGCGCATCCTCAAGAACATATTCAGGCCGGCACATTCCCCCTGCTCACTAACTTCCCATCGTTTTTATTACGGGACTGTCAACGATCCCCGGCGGGCGAGACTTCTTGATGAAGTGCTGGTGGTGTTCATGCAGGCTCCCAAAACCTACACCAGGGAAGATGTAGTTGAAATCCACTGCCACGGCGGCTTTCTGGTCCTCCAGTCAGTTCTGGAAGTGATACTTTCCCTGGGGGCGCAGCTGGCCGAACCGGGTGAGTTCACCAAACGGGCGTTTCTCAACGGCCGCATCGATCTGACCCGCGCCGAAGCGGTTATTGATATCCTCTCGGCCCGTACCAGAAAGGGTGTCGACCTGGCACTGGAACAAATGAGCGGAGCCCTCTACAAAGAGGTTGACCGTTTACGCACCTCGCTGGTCGAGATTCGTGCACTGCTTGAGACCGCGATTGATTTTCCCGAAGAAGAAATCGAGATTGCCGATCACCAGGTTGTACGTGCCAAACTGCAGGAAGAGGTGCTTGGCCCGCTCAAAAAACTCATTGCCCAGGCCGATGACGGCCGCATCGTCCGAGAAGGAGTCTCAATAGTTATAGTCGGCCGGCCCAATGTCGGAAAATCAAGCCTGTTAAACACTCTTTTACAGGAAGAACGGGCCCTGGTGACTCCGATTCCCGGCACCACAAGAGATACGATCGAGGAATATATCGATATTCACGGCATTCCCGTTCGCATTATCGATACGGCCGGCATTCGTGAGGATGTCGAGGAAGTGGAACAGCTCGGCATTAAACGGGCCAGAGAATCCATCAATCGGGCAGATCTCGTACTGTTTCTGGTGGACGGCTCAAAAGCAATCGACTCCGATGATGCTTCCCTGTTTGAAACCGTAAACCATAAGCCTTTTATTACGGTGATAAACAAATGCGATCTCGAGCAACACCTCGAACGACAAGAACACCCTCGCATGGTTGCAGACGCTGTCAAAATTTCTGCCCGGGAACAGATCGGTCTCGACATGCTGAAACAACAGATTTTCAGCCGTATCACCGGTGGCAGGGAGCAGTGGCAGGAAGAGGGGTGTACCCCCAACCTCAGGCATAAATCAGCGATGGAGAAAGGTTTGCAGTCGCTCAATCGAGTTGAGGAGGGGCTGAATATCGGCCTGACCAATGACCTTATCGCCGTCGATCTGCTGGAATGTTTCGATCATCTCGGCGATATTGTCGGCGAGACGACCACCGAAGATGTGCTCGATGTGATTTTCGAACAATTTTGCCTGGGCAAATAACAACCTGACATTCATGGAATAGCCCAAAGTGGTAATTATTTATTAATGTCATATGTTTATTTCGGCCCCACCATGATATTCAGGCTACCGTTTGCACCTTTTCTAATCAAGAAATGACAAAATGAGAATTCCACTTTGCGGACGAGTCGGTATTATCTGTTATCCGACATCGCTTTTGTGGTCGGGGCAGGTAAGATCGATCCCACCAAGTATCGTTGGCCAGCAGACCGTCTCAACCCATGGACGTCAGGCTAGATTTGCATGAAAAAAAAGCAGCATATCAGTGTTTACGATAACATCGACTGGCAGCTTCTCTGGCAACAGAGCCGTTCAGCTAAATCGTGGAAGAGCAAGAATGCCAAGGACTGGGACAAAAAGGCCGAAGCCTTCGCCGGCCGGACCAGAGACTCCGCCTACGTAGGCTTGTTTCTCAGCCACCTCGACCTGGGTAAGGATGTAAGTGTACTCGATGTGGGGTGCGGACCCGGCACTCTGGCCTTGCCTATAGCCGAGCAGGTCAGACAGGTAACCGCCCTGGACTACTCGCAGGGGATGCTCGAACTGCTCAATGAGCGGGCCGAACAAAAGGGCATCGACAACATCAGAACTGTACATTGTGGTTGGGAAGATGACTGGTCAGAATTCGATATCGGCCCTCACAGCCTGGTAATTGCTTCGAGGTCGATGAATATCCCCGATCTTGCCGGAGCGCTGCAGAAGCTTGGTCGCTACGCTACCAGCACCATACATGTAGCTGAACGTATCGCCCCTTCCCCGTTTGACCCTGATGCTTTTGCCGCCCTCGGCAGGGAGTTCGACTCGGGCCCTGATTATATTTACACCGTCAATATGCTCTACCATCTGGGTATCCACCCCCGGATCGAGAGGATTGAACTTGCGCGGGAACTGCGTTTCGAGGACCTGGACCGGGCGGTTCAGGCCTACGCCTGGATGTTCAAGGATCTGCTCCCGGAAGAAGATCTGCTGCTTGAAAAATTTGTGAGAAATAGAATTATTAAGCAAGAAGACGACCATATCATCGTAAAAAGGGACCACCCGCAGCGCTGGGCTCTGCTGTCATGGTCTAAAGATGAAACAGAACCGGGATCATGAAGCAGTCGACCATGACCACAATTTATGCCTGAACTACAACAATTTGATATTGCCGTTATCGGTGCCGGGCACGCCGGCTGCGAGGCCGCCCTTGCGGCTGCCCGCATGGGATGCAAGACTCTGATCTGTGTGATCAACCTCGACACCATAGGCGCCATGTCCTGCAATCCGGCCATCGGCGGACTAGCCAAAGGCCACCTGGTACGTGAAATCGATGCACTTGGCGGTGAAATGGCAAAAAATATCGACGAGACTTCAATTCAGTTTCGCCGCCTTAACACCAGCAAGGGACCGGCTGTGAGATCGTCGCGAGCTCAGGCTGACCGGCTGCTCTATCGACTGCGGATGAAAAAGATCCTTGAGAACCAGGAAAATCTGACCATTCGCCAAACAACAGTCGATCAGCTGATCGTCAAAAACAATCAGATCGCCGGGCTGCGAACCTCACTGGATGAAGAGATTGAGGTGAAGGCGGTGGTGGTGGCCACAGGCACCTTCCTCAACGGGCTGATTCACGTCGGGCTGAAGAACTTCCCGGCCGGCCGAATGGGTGACACCCCCTCACTGAGCCTGGCCGCCTGGTTTCGGGACCAGGGGTTTGCGGTGGGCAGGATGAAGACCGGCACAGTGCCGCGTCTCGACGCCAATACCATCAACTATTCGGAACTCGAACCCCAGTACAGCGACCAGCCGCCGGCTTTCTTTTCTTTCACCAACAAGGGACCGTACCGCCAGCCCCAGTTTCCCTGTCACATCACCTACACCAACGAAAAAACCCATCAGATCATAAGAGACTCCATTGACCAGTCACCGATGTACGCGGGAATCATCGAGGGAGTCGGGGCCAGGTACTGCCCTTCAATCGAAGATAAGGTCATGCGGTTCCCGGAAAAATCAAGGCATCAGATTTTCCTCGAACCAGAAGGAGTAGAAACCACAGAAGTCTACCCCAACGGCCTGCCAACCAGTCTGCCACTGGCCACCCAGGTGGCCATGATCAAGAGTATCAAGGGGCTGGAGGAGGCAGTGATCGTCAGGTCTGGTTATGCAATTGAATATGACTATGTCGATCCACTGGAACTTCTGCCGTCGCTGGAGACCAAGAGAGTTCAGGGACTTTTTCTGGCCGGTCAGATCAATGGCACCTCAGGTTACGAGGAAGCCGCGGCCCAGGGTATTATCGGCGGCATCAATGCGGTCCACTATTGCCGCAACAGTGACCCTTTAGTGATAGACAGATCAGAGGCCTATATTGGTGTGCTCATCGACGATCTCATAACCAGGGGCACCAAGGAGCCATACCGGCTCTTTACCAGCCGGGCCGAATACCGATTGCTGCTCCGGGAAGACAACGCCGACGCCAGACTCTCTGAAATTGGCCATCGAATTGGCCTGCTGCCCCAAGATATGTACGATTTTTTCGTCGCCAAACAAAAGGATATTGAGAGCGGCATCGAACTTCTCGATACTACCTGGCTCAAACCTTCGGCCAAGATCAACCCTGTACTCAACCGCCTGGGCAGCACAGCTCTTAAGCAGAAATCCAGCCTGGCCGATCTGCTCAGAAGACCGGAATTGACCATAGCTGATCTTTGCCAGCTCTGCAGCGAAGATCAACGACAGCCAGTGGAAGATCTGAGCCACGGTCGTTTCAGCGAGGAGATCCAGCTCAGGGTAAAGTATAAGGGTTATATAGACAGACAGAACGAGCAGGTCAACCGGTTCAAGAAGTTGGAATCGACCCGTATTCCCCCGGAACTCGATTACTCGAAGCTTTCCGGTTTGTCAAATGAAGTGGTTGAAAAACTAAGCCGGGTCAAACCACTGTCCCTGGGCCAGGCATCGAGAATTTCAGGGATCACCCCGGCTGCCATCTCGGTCCTTCAGGTTCATCTCAGAAAGCATCGCTTTCGAAGTGATACCGGGCCGGATCAAGTGAGGGGAGAATAACGCAGATGCTCGCCTACCCCGACATCGATCCAGTGCTGCTGCAAATCGGTCCGCTGCAGGTTCGCTGGTACGGCCTCATGTACGTGCTCGGCTTTGCCGCCGTCTACATGCTGGTAAAATATCAGTTGAAGCAGCGCTCCTTTCCCGAGTTGCAGGAACAGTTCGAGAACCTCAACATCGCTCTGATCATCTCTCTGATCATTGGCGGCCGACTGGGCTATGTCCTGTTCTACAACCTGGACTACTATCTCGCACACCCCTGGGAGATACCGGCCACCTGGTCCGGCGGCATGTCGTTTCACGGGGCGGCTATCGGGCTGGTTTTAGGAGGATTGTGGTTCTCTCGAAAAAAGAAGATACCGTTTTTTAAAGCCGCGGACATCTACATAGTCACCATACCCATTGGCCTCGGCCTGGGCAGACTAGGTAACTTCATCAATGGCGAGCTCTTCGGCCGCACCACGGACCTTCCCTGGGGTATGGTATTTCCAGGTGGTGGTCCGCTGCCCCGCCATCCATCACAGCTCTATGAAGCCTTCTTCGAGGGGCTGTTTCTCTTCGCGCTTCTCTGGTCACTACGCCAAAGACCCTACCAGAAGAACCGCCTGTGGCCCCATGGATCTCTGCTGGCCTTATTTTTCATCGGCTATGGCCTTTTGCGATTTTTTATAGAGTACACCAGGGAGCCCGATGCCCAGCTCGGCCTCATTGGCCCCTTTTCAATGGGCCAGATACTTTGCAGCCTGATGATCGCCGCCGGGTTGCTTCTCTGGAATCAGCTTATCAGGACCGGACAGAGAAAGTAGGGCCAAGCTTCAGCTCTTTTTGACCAGCGTCCGCAGTTTTTTGCCAGCTCTGAACTTGACTACCTTGTGGGCAGGGATTGAGAGCGTTTCGCCGGTCTGAGGGTTTCTGCCCTTCTGTTCAGCCCTCTCGGCAACGTGAAATGATCCGAAGCCCGAGACAATTACCCGCTCCCCCTGCTCCATTGCTTTGCCCATATTGCTCAGAAAGGAGTCGAGCGCCTTACCTGCGGTGACTTTGGTCACTCCGGTTGATAATGCTATCTTTTCAATCAGTTCTGCTTTGTTCATCGGATGTATTCCTTGTTTTAATCTGATAACCAAGCATGCAGCGACACAGTATTTAAAATGTCAGCAGATTGAAAGGTGCTGGAACAATCAGAGCTTTCAGAAGCTGAGAGGATCCCCGTGTTCTGCATGCAGAGAAATTAAGGCCACAGATTTACCTGTATCGAAAGTAAAAAACAATCAGGAAAACTGCCCGGTTCTTGATGGGTATATTTACCTAACCAGGTACTCCGTGAAGCTGTTCATCGAATTCCACAGCCTTTGGGGAAGAATAAGACAATCTGTTTTGCTGAGGAGGTGCGCCGGGGAAGTTATTACTCAATCGTAACATAGCCATTCTTGATCGCAAAGTTGACCAGATCGACGCTGTTATTCATCTCAAATTTTTTCAATAGACTGGCGCGATGGTGATCTACCGTGCGAGGACTGAGATTCAACTTGGCAGCGATCTGTCTTGATGTCATGCCGTCAACCACCAATCCAAGCACCTGCTTTTCTCTCTTTGTCAGGCCCTTGAAAGTTTTGGAGGATGTAGGATTTCGATAGCTGTTAAGCATATCTTCGGCAAATTCATTTTCCAGACAGGGTGAAATATAGGTTTTACCCTCACGGATCTTGCCAATGGCCGTCGATATTTCCTGTTCGGTGTCGCTCTTAACCAGATAGCCGTCTGCTCCTGCCGCTATGGCCCGGCGCAGGAAGCGGATATTTTTGTGCATAGTCAGCACCAGGATCTTTAAGGCCGGGTAGTGTTTCTTCAGTATTTCAGTGAGCTCTATGCCGCTCACTTTGGGCATAGATATATCGAGAATTAGAAGGTCGACGATAGTATCTTTGAGCTGGTCCAGCAATTCGTCGCCGTTACTCACCTCCCCAACGACTTCCAGGCAGTCGTCGCTGGAAAGAATTATCTTGATGCCGTGCCGAATCAGCACATGATCATCTGCCAGCAATATTCGGTATTTCTCCTGATTCTTCTCCATAATCCAGTCTAAATTTTTCTAGGAACGACGTTTATCTTTGCACAATCAGACTCCAGCATGCATTCGTCACAATGCGGGGCAACCGGTTTGCATTTTCCCTGTCCGAAGGCAACCAGTAACCGGTTGACCTTTTTCCAATATTTTCTGGGCAGTTTTTTTCTCAGTTCCATCTCGGTATCCAGCGGTGTCTTCGTGCGCACGTATCCCCAGATGTTCATGATCCGGTGTACATGGGTATCGACACAGATAGCCGGTTTATCAAAGGCGACTGAAAGTACCAGGTTGGCCGTCTTCCTTCCTACTCCGGGTAGCTTCACCAGTTCCTCGATGGTGTCGGGAACGACTCCCTGACAGGTGTCTCTCAAGATCTCAGCAGTTTTCTGCAGGTGAATCGCTTTGGTTTTATAAAACCCCACC
Organism: Desulfocapsaceae bacterium; assembly: GCA_051010975.1. Lineage (GTDB taxonomy): Bacteria > Desulfobacterota > Desulfobulbia > Desulfobulbales > Desulfocapsaceae > JABDQA01. Next base: position 4,969 of record JBPCUV010000195.1, on the reverse strand, counting down.
GGATAAATGAGCTCGCGAAGCTCCGCTGTCGACAACTCGGCCAGGCTGTCAATGTCTGGCGCCGAATCGAACAGACGGGCCGAAGCCACGGCGGTCACCTCATCCTTGGTTCTGGATGAGAGGATGGTGGCGATCAGTACCCGGTAACTATCACGGCTTTGGACACCAATAAGATCCACCACCGGCACCCGGTACTTCATCACCTCTATTTCCAGCCTATCGAGAAACCTCCCTATCTTGACCAAGAGCACACCAAGAACTACTAGAATTAACCCTTTTCATTTTACCGCACCAATTTTACATGACAAATGAGATATGACAAGAATCTTTCTCAACATTCTACTATTTATGCTCTTTTTTCTAGCGATGTACCTTTTGAGAGAGAATCTGGGGAGCCATGAACCTAAAAGTTGCTGGCAGCACCGCACATTCTGCGGTACTAATGAAAATCTTTAACCCCAGGTAAAGACTACCGACGATCGCCTATGTTAGAATCCACCGTTCAACCGCTGCCAACCACGCCCGAGGAATGTCGAACTCGGGGGTGGGATGAGATCGATATTGTCCTGATCAGCGGCGATGCCTACGTTGATCACCCTTCCTTCGGTATCGCCCTGATCGGCCGCCTGCTGGAAGCCAAGGGGTATCGGGTGGCCATTCTCCCTCAACCCCGGTATGACAAGGAAACAGATTTCTATCGTTTCGGCCGACCCCGGCTTTTTTTCGGTATCACCGCAGGAAACCTTGATTCAATAGTCGCCAATTACAGCTCCAATGGCAAGGTGCGTGATTTCGATGCCTACTCCCCCGGCGGTTCGCCCTGGCGCACCGGTACCCGGGAAAAGAAAAACCGTTTCCGTCCCGACCGCTCTGTCCTTGTTTATGCAAACCTGGCCAGAAGAGCCTTCCCTGAGACACCGATCATACTCGGGGGCATCGAATCGTCGTTGCGCCGGTTCGTCCACTACGATTACAAGCAGAACCGGCTAAGGGGATCCCACCTGAGCGACGCCAAAGCAGATCTGCTCGTTTACGGCATGGCCGAAAAGGCGATTGCCCGGGCGGCACAATTTCTGGACGCCGGCCGCTCCCTGGAAGGTATAGCCGGAACCTGTGTAAGAATGAACGAGGCGGAGATGACCGCTCTTGAGCTGGATTGTGCGGAGAAAAACCAGACGCTTGTGAAGCTGCCCAGCTGGGATGACATCCAGGGCGACAACAGTCGCTTCATGAAGGCTGAACGTATCATCGATCGCTATGCCCGATCCCGGGCCGAACGCTCACTGGTGCAAAAACAGCAGGCCTCCTGGATTGTCCAGTACCCCCCAGCCGAACCGCTGAGTTCACGAGAAATGGATCAGCTCTATGAGCTTGAATTCAGCCGCCGACCACATCCGTTGACCCCCGATGTACCGGCTTATAAAATGATTAAAAACTCGGTAACGGTGGTTCGCGGCTGTTACGGTAATTGTTCGTTTTGTGCCATCACCAGACACCAGGGGCCGAGAATCACCAGCCGAACGGTGGATTCGGTCGTTGCCGAGGTCCAAGAGATATCATCTCAACCAGAATTTGACGGCACCATAACCGATCTTGGCGGGCCCACTGCCAATCTTTTCGGGACCCGGTGCGCCATCGGCTCCTGCCCGAAGCATGACTGTCTCTATCCCAAAATCTGTAAAAATTTGATTTTCAACGAACACCTTTTTCTCGAATTGCTCGACAAGGTGGCTGAACTGAACAGGGTAAAGCATTTGTTTGTTTCCTCAGGCCTGAGGCTTGAGCTGCTGCAACAGACACCAAGACTCCTGGAGAAACTGATCCGAGACCACACCCCGGGCAATCTAAAAATCGCCCCTGAGCATACCGAGGCCGACATTCTGGCCCTTATGCACAAGGAGGGGCATGATCGGCTGATCAGCTTCATCAAACTTTTCCGAAAGATCAACAAAAAACTCCAGAAGAAGGCTGGTCTTACCCCCTACATCATCAGCGCTCATCCCGGCTGCACAGAAGAGCACACCCGCAGTATGGTGAAAAAGATGAAACTACTGGGCCTCACCGTCAGGCAGTTCCAGGACTTCACCCCAACCCCCGGCACCCTGTCGACTGCCATGTATGTAAGCGGCCGGCATCGTGATCGGGATAGTCCCATCGCTATTGCCAGAAATCAGGCCGATCGAACACGGCAAAGACGGATTATAGAGCAGGAATTTTCAGGGAAATCCAACCCTTCTAAAAGACACCGGTCGGCTGCCCAGCCCAGACGTAAGAATGGAAAGTTTCAGAAACGATAGAATCGGCATCTAATTGGCGATATCCTCAACCGGACCCTCATGATGCCGGCGCAACTCATCCACATGGCTGCCGATGGCAACGACCAGTGCCCGTGCTGTTCTATACTCACGCTTGGAGGCGCTTCTCTCCAAAAGCTCAAGTAGATCAGCAAGACGGGGAAGCCCATAAAAACCCGCCAACCCCTTAACGGCATGGCTGGTCATTTCCAGGGCCTCATGATCGTTTTCATTGAGGGTCTTTTTAATCACCATTATTTCTTTTGCTATTGAATCCAGGACCTGGGGGAGCAAGGAGGCCAGCGCCCTTGATTTGTCGTCTACCGACACCTGCTGATCTTCTGAGTCACCTGTCTGCTCGGTGATGGCTGAGGCCTGCCCTGAATGGTCCTGCAAGATAGCCAGCAGATCCCTTTTTGAAAAAGGTTTGATCAAGACCTCATCGAAGCCTGATTCCAGGTATTTTTTTTCCTGCTCGACAAAGGCGTGGGCCGTCATAGCGATGATCGGAGTCGGCGCAATCCCCAAATTGTTCTCCAGCCTGCGGATATGCGCTACCGCCTCTATTCCTCCCATCACCGGCATGCGTAGATCCATCAGGATGATGTCACAGGAATCATCGAGGAATGCCTTTTGAGCCTTTCGGCCGTTTTCTGCATAGCTGATGGTGACCGGGAAGTCTTTGAGATAATTCTTAATTACTTCGAAATTAAGATAAATATCGTCAACCACAAGCAGCCGAAGCGGAGACAATAGCTGATCAACGGTAACGATTCCATGAACGTCTTTGTCGGTGAGTGGTCCTTTGTCGGTACACGGAAGACTGAGTTCGGTTATAAATGTGCTGCCTCTTTCGACTTTGCTGTCGATGGTTATCTGTCCCCCCATGGCCATCACCAGCCGCTTGCTGATTGCCAGTCCAAGTCCGACGCCACCCTTGTTGCTCCGCAAACCTCCCTGTTCGATCTGGGTGAAGCGATTGAAAATGAGCGCCTGCTTTTCTTCCGGTATGCCTATCCCGGTATCTGATACGGTTATTAAAATTTTCTCTTCATCATCGTCTCGCCCCCCTTCAACCCCCAGGCAGACCCGGCCGCTATCAGTGTATTTTACCGCGTTGCCAACAAGGTTGAAGAGAACCTGCCTGATCTTTGGAGAATCACCCACTCGATTGAGCTTGACCGACTCATCGAAATCCAGAGAAAACTCGATACCCTTCTCAAGTGCCAGGCGAGCTCCCATGTCCTCGATCTCGACCATCAGCTCTTTTAGATTGAAAGCTTTATTAACTAAGGAAATGGTGCCCGACTCTATCCTCGAGAATTCAAGAATATCGTTGATCAGTTTTAGTAAATGCTCACCGGAGAAACGCAGGCTCTGCAGGTATTGTTTCTGGCTGTCTTCCAGGTTCGTGCCGTCCAGCAGTTCGCCCATTCCGAGCACGATATTGAGCGGTGTTCTGATTTCATGGCTCATGTTGGCTAGAAAATCGGTTTTGGCCTGACTGGCCTGCTCCGCCAGCACCCGGGCCTGCTCCAGCTGCTGCATGGCCCATTTGGTCTGATGACGGTTCATATCATCAATTTTTTCCTGACGCTCCAGTCGTTTCTTCATCCGTGCGACTAAACGCTTCAGATACCCAATCTCCATTTCAGCCTGTTCAAGCTGCGTTTTGAACTCTTCTTCTTTGGACATAATCAGGAGGAACTGCCTCTCAAGGCCACAAACACGCAAGTATCGCTATGAAAATGAACCGGCTGGCCATTGGCAAAAGGACCGATTTCACCATAGCAGTAGAAACCAAAGAAGGGTACCTGCAGACCATCTTTTTTCAGAACCTTAAACTCTTCATCAGTACGGGAACCTAGCACATGTCTTCGTGAGGTGCAGGAAAACAGCAACAGCATGTCAGGGTCACCACTTTCAAATGCTGACAAAACCTGCTCTGAACCGCGGTGGGCTGAATTCAATGTGTCTTCACGGGTTACCTGAGTGATCCTTACCCTACAGGGCTCTTCAAATCGACCGACAAAGGAGATGCTGCCGTCTTTACGATTGACCTCCACCGGATCCCTGAGAACAAAATCTTCACTGTCACCGGTATACACGGCCAGGGGAAAGAAAGACAATTCACGGTCCTCGATATATTTACCGAAAAAACGTTCGTAAAATTCAAGTGCTGTTACCCCGTCGATTGATTGGATTACGTTGCCATTTAGTTTATCTACTTGATAATAGTCACCATAGGGTGTCGGTCCTGTGGCGATATCTAGAGCGATTGAAACTTCTCCACTCATCAGCAGGATCGGCATCGCATCAGTAAAAACTTCTTTTCCTTGGAACTGGAAGGTCTTCGACAACCTGAAACCGTCTCCCGCAGAGCCGCCAAATATTGGTAGAGAATCACCTATTCCAGAGCGGAGATGGGCATCGATCGGAACGTTCATGGTTGACAGACCGTCAGGTAATACAAGTGCCAATGTAGGATCTAGAGCCAATTTTGCTTTGGCCTGCCGATAAGTTTCTGCAATGGAATTTTTTGCATTGTGTGAGATGTTTTCAGCAACGGCTGCGGCAAAGGTGATATCGTCAGAGATCAACAGCAGCAACGCCGAAGAATCCTCTGTAAAGCCCCTCTGAGCAGTGATCTCACCGTCGGTGGTGCAGCCGATCAA
>JBPCUV010000194.1:0-18446 GCA_051010975.1 Desulfocapsaceae bacterium | reverse complement strand
GTCGATGATCTATTCATGGTGAAATCGGTGCGTCTGGCCGAAACAAGAGCGGGGAAGCCGTATCTGTCGCTGGTCTTTGCAGACAAGAGCGGTGAGATTGGCGGTCCGGCCTGGGATAATGCCGAGGCACTTGAAAAAATCTGCACGCCGGGCACGGTTGTCCGTATTTGCGGCGCGGTTCAGAGCTATCGCGACAGACTGCAGCTGAAGGTGGATCACATCGAAGCCGCAGACGAGCAGTCACTCAAAATGAGTGATTTCCTGGCCGCCAGCAGCAGAACCCCGGCCTCAATGGAATCAGAGCTTGATCGACGCATCAACGACATCGCCGACCCCTTTCTCAGAAAGTTGCTCGACAAGATCTTTAATGAAACAGAAGTGGGCGCCCGTTTTCAGCATGCACCTGCAGCCAAAGGAATCCATCACGCCTATCGGGGAGGACTGCTCGAGCATTCTCTGTCCATGGCCGGTGTGGCCTCGCTGCTGGCCGACCATTATCGGGGTATTGACAAGGATTTGGTGATTGCCGGTGCACTTCTGCATGATATCGGTAAAACAGTGGAGCTCCAGAACGAAGTCGGTGTCATAGATTATACCGATATCGGCAGGCTTAAGGGGCACGTGGTGATTGGCAGTGAATTCATCGCCAGCACAGCGGAAGAGATAGATAACTTCCCCAAACTATTGCTGACCCACCTACAGCACCTGGTGTTGAGCCACCACGGTAAACAGGAATTTGGTGCGCCGGTGGTGCCAATGACTGCTGAAGCCCTGTTGTTGAGTTTCATTGATGACATGGACGCCAAGATGAGTCTCATCGATCAATTAAGCAACAAACTCAAGTCAGACTCGCCAGCTTGGAGCGACTATCAGCGGAGCCTGGAACGATATCTGCTGCTGAAACCGGTAGCAAAAGCCCAAGAAGCCAATGAAGCCCAGACTGATGACGGCGGGCTGGGCCTGACCCGACAACACACACTTTTCTAGATAATGCGAGACGATCTATCCTTTGCTTCGCTGGCCGGTCAGCAGAAAGTCAAAGCGGTGCTCAACCGCAGCTTGGCTTCCGGCAGGATTCCTCACGCCTACCTGTTTCGCGGTCCCGACGGCGTCGGTAAAAAATTGACCGCCTTTCTGACAGCCGCTCGCCTGAATTGTCTCGGACCGGACAGCAACGGTGGTTGTGGCCTATGTTCCTCCTGTAAAAAACTAATTTCCGGGAACCATCCGGACGTCGTCGTTGTTTCCCCGGAGAACGGCACCATCAAAATAGACCGCATCAGGGAGCTTTGCCGTTCTCTCTCATATCCCCCCTACGAGTCTGACATGCGGATCGTGGTCATCGAGGATGTGCACGCAATGACTCCCCAGGCGGCCAACAGCCTGCTCAAGACACTGGAGGAACCACCTGAGAGAAATCTCCTGATTCTCACCGCTGAGTCGAGCAGGGAGTTGCTGCCAACCATTGTGTCGCGCTGTCAGTCGGTAACGTTCTATGGATTGTCGGTTGAGGAATGTATTCGTGTGATTCAGCATAAAGTGCCGGAAATAGGCTCCGACGAAGCCCGACTGCTGGCCGAAATGGCCGGAGGGAGCCCTGGTACTGCACTGGTGCTGCGGCAAAAAGAGCTGGTCGGGCACTACCGTTCGGTCGTAAATTTGCTGGAGACCGAAATATCTGCAGAGCAGGACGCGGTAACCCCGGTGCTGGAAACTGCTGCCGGACTCGCGGCGCTGAAAGAAGATTTGCCCCTGGTGCTGGGGTTGTTAAGGGTCTGGGTGAGAGATCTTTTGGCGGCTGCGGAACAAGGGAGTGATTTTGAGACCCAGAAACTGAAGCTTAAGGCACTGGATAGAGCGGAGCGGCAGCTGGACAGAAACTGCAACCGGACGCTGGTCTCCGAGGTCCTCCTTTTTAATTTACAATCACCAGTGGCTGAAGTATCGTAACCAGTTTGGTTTGCATCATATGGAACAGGATTTTCTGATAGATACATGAGTGAGCAGAGCGCAGAACAAAATAGTAAACCCGAAGAACCGGAGTTTCATTTTTACCGGATGAGGTTTCGTCACGACGGCCAGGAATTTACAGCCACGGCGAAGATGCCGAACCTGAAGCGGGACGAGATGGTCATGGTCAAGACCGACCACGGTCTCGAGCCTGCTGTCGTTTATGGCTTTGCGCCGCCAAACCCCCAGTGTGAGGTGGACCGCAGGGCAAGCTTTGAGATATCGAGGCGGCCTACATCAGATGAAGAAAACCGTTATAAGAAGCTCGCTGCCCATGAGGATTCAGCCTTTGAGATCTGTCAGAAACTGATCGACAAGCATGAGTTGATCATGCGTTTGATCAGGGTGGAAAAATTTTTCAACGGCAGCAAGATGATTTTCTATTTTACCGCCGATTCCAGGGTTGATTTCAGGGCTTTGGTCAAGGATTTGGTCCAGGAGTTCCGCACCCGGGTGGAGATGCGCCAGGTGGGAGTTCGACATGAGACCAAAATGATTGGTGGAGTCGGGGTCTGCGGCAGGGAACTGTGTTGCTCATCATTTATGAAGAAGTTTGATTCTGTCTCGATCAAGATGGCCAAAGAACAGGACTTGCCGCTCAACCCGACTAAGATTTCTGGGGTCTGCAATCGGCTGCTTTGTTGTCTGACATACGAATATGACAACTATAGGAATCAACGTAAAAAAATGCCCAGGGTGGGCCGTCGATTGAAAATAGAGGGGGAAATCTTCAGGGTGAAACGGCAGATTCCGCTTCAGCAGGCCATCGTTGTCAGTGGCAGTGACGGTGAGGAGAAGCTGCTCCTCGAACATGATTGGACGGCGGCGGAAATTCTGAAAGCGGAAAAGGCACCAAGGAAAAACGACAAAAAAGGTGCTGGCTCGAGCGCAGATAAGCCCGAGAAAAAGGCCTGATCAACTATGAGTAAGAAAACTACCTATATCACCACACCGATTTACTATGTGAACGCCCAACCCCATCTGGGACACGCCTACTCAACTGTGGTTGCAGACACTTACAGCAGGTTCTGTAAACTTAGGGGCGACGACGTCAGGTTTCAGACCGGAACGGATGAACACGGCGATAAAATAGTCGAAGCTGCCGCCAGGGAAGGCGTCGAACCGAGGCAGTATGTGGACAGGATCTCGGCCATGTTCAGGGACACCTGGCCACTGCTCGATATCGATTATGACCGTTTTATAAGGACCACCGATGAGGATCATGTGGCGGTGGTCAAACATATTTTGCAAACCGTTTACGAAAGCGGCGACATCTATTTCGATGAATACAGTGGCCTCTACTGCACGGGGTGTGAAAGGTTTTTGATCGAGCGTGAGCTGGTTGATGGCAAATGCCCTGATCACCTGGTAGAACCCAAAGAGATTACTGAGCAGAACTATTTTTTCAGGATGTCCAAGTACCAGGAAATGCTCATCGAGCACATCAGGAACAATCCAGAATTCGTTACCCCCGAACGCTACCGTAACGAAGTGCTCTCGTTTTTGAGTGAACCCCTCGATGATCTTTGCATTTCCCGGCCGGCGAGCAGACTCAATTGGGGCATAAAACTGCCGTTCGACGAGAACTACGTCACTTATGTCTGGTTTGATGCGTTAATAAACTACCTGACCGGTATTGGCTACCCGGAAGGCGGGGAGCTTGAGCACTATTGGGCGGGTGCCGAACATCTCATCGCCAAAGATATTCTCAAGCCGCATGCCATTTATTGGCCCACCATGCTGATGGCGGCCGGGGTGCCACTCTACAAGAAGCTTCACGTGCACGGATATTGGAACGTTGACGAAACCAAAATGTCCAAGACTTTAGGCAATGTGATAAAACCGTCCCAATTGGTTAAGGATTACGGGGTGGATACGTTTCGCTATTTCAGCCTGCGAGAGATGTCTTTCGGGCTGGATGCCTCGTTCAACAGCACCGCAATAATTGCCAGAAACAACGCCGATCTGGCAAACGATCTCGGCAATCTGTTCAGCAGGTCGGTGTCGATGATCGACAAATATTGTGAGCTGGTCCTGCCTGAACCTGACAGCGCCGAAGCTGATGATCATCTTCAGAAAGCGTCTGAGCAGATGATCAACGCCTATCGCAGCTATATGGGGGATTTTAAGTTTCATCTCGGTCTGCAGGCAGTCTGGGAGTTCGTCGGAGCGTCAAACCGCTACATCGTTCAAAATGAGCCGTGGTCATTGGCCAAGAATGAAAGTATGAAACCCCGGCTGCACACCGTACTTTATAACCTGGGTGAGAGTCTCCGGCTGCTGGCGCTGCTGCTCAAACCGGTGATGCCGCAGACGGCGGAGAAAATGATGAGCGGCTTGGGTATTGACCCGGCCGACAAAATAATGCAGACCCTGGAACAGGGGGGAGGCTGGGGATTGTCTACTCCCGGCACTAAAATGAGCAGGGTGGCGAATCTCTTTCCAAGGATCGACACCAAAAAGCAGACGGATGAAAGAAAAGAGCGGCCAAAGAAAGTGAAACAAGACGGGAACCGTGCTAAAAAATCAGATTCGCAGATCAGTTTCGAGCAGTTCAAAGACATCGATCTCAGGGTGGCTAAGATCATTGCTGCCGAACGGGTGAAGAAATCGAACAAGCTTTTAAAACTCACCGTGCTGGCACCGGAAGAGAGGACCATCGTTTCTGGCATTGCGGGAAGTTACAGGCCTGAGGACCTGGTGGGTGAAAAGGTGATTATTGTGGCCAATCTGAAACCGGCCAAACTCATGGGAATCCTTTCTGAGGGGATGGTACTCACGGCTGAACTCAAAGATGGTGACGGTACTGAACGTCTCTCTCTGGCCACGGTGGCGGCAGCGGTTGAGCCGGGGACGAAAATAGCTTAATGTGACGGAGTTTCTATGTTTGTTGCTTCAAACTTTCTTATGGCCCTGGCCGGGATTCTCGATTTTCTGCTGACCGCCTACATGTGGGTGATTATCGGCCGGGCAGTGATATCATGGGTAAACGCCGACCCTTACAATCCGATTGTTCGCTTTCTTTATGAGATAACCGAACCGCTGCTGGGCAGGATTAGAAGGTTTCTGCCGGTGAGCATGGGATCAATGGATTTCTCCCCGGTTATTCTGATTGTTATTATCATGTTTCTCCAGAGCTTTCTGGTTCCAACTATAAAGCAGATAGCCCGTGGCATGGGCTGACAAATACAACGACGCCCGACAAGCGTGGAGTTCCGAATATGGCTTTGACTCCCGAGGATATTACCCAGAAAACCTTCACCACCAGGTTCAGGGGGATCGACCCTGAGGAGGTAAGAGAATTTCTTGATCTTACCGCTGCGCAAATGTCTGAGCTCGAAGAACAACTCAGACAGCGGGTTGAGAAAATCGGTGAGCAGGACAAGGAATTGGAACTGGCTGCCGATGACAAGAAATCGTTCGATGATGTGCTCGATGTCTTCAAGAAGAAAATCGAAACACTCAGCGGTGAACTCGCTGAAACAAAACAAGGTGATGTGAGGCGGGCAGAAGAGCTTGAGCGGCTCAAACGACTGGTTGAAGGGGTGCAGCAGGAACGCGATAGTTTGAAATCCGAGCTTGGTCGAGCCCAGGTCGCCCTGTCTGAATCCGAGAGTAAATCGAGAATGTCCCGAGCCGCAGTCGAAGGGCTGCGCAACAAGATCATGGTGATCGAGGCTGAAAAGTCAGAACTGCTTGCTGAAATTGAGCAGTTTCAGACGAAAATCGCTGAAACCAGACATCACTCTGGTGAACTTGAGGAAGAAAGCAAACGGCAGGCAGAACAGATCACGACCGCTGCCAGAGAAGAAATTGCCCAGCTTCGCGAACGGGCTTCGCAGGAGTTGAAAGGGATCAGAGATGATATCGAAAACCTCAGTTTGCAGCGCCGACAGCTGCAGACAGACCTTCGGGAACTTCTTCATGCGCACCTGGACAGGCTCAGCGAATTTTCGACTGGCACTGCCGGCCCCAGCAGGTCTGAATACGATGATCTTTTCCAGAAAATCGATTTCACCGAACTGTCTGAGTTAGAAAGTGATCTGGCACTTGATGAGACGCTGGCAGACCCGCTTGCAGCCGAGAAGCAAACTGAGGAGAGCGAAGAGATCCTGCGATCCAAACTGAAAGACGGCGGTATTGCCTATCTTAGCGACGAATAAAGGTGCAACCTATAATCGGCCGGTCAAAGCATGGCTATCCGACTCTAGCTGTATATGTACAGCCTCGTTCATCCCGGAACAAATGCTGCGGACTGCATGAATACGGCTTGAAACTTATGGTGGCTGCGCCACCAGTCGACGGCAAAGCCAACAAGGCGGTAAAGGCCTATCTGGCTGAGCTCTTCGAGGTGAAGAACAACACCATCGTTCTGGTATCCGGTGAGCATGCCAGACGAAAAACATTCTATTTCAAGTCATTATCTGAAGAATCATTGGCCGACCGGCTGCATTCTCTTCTCTGAGAGGCGTGCTCACTTCACTGACGGCCATAGACCGGAGCCCGGCCTTATGAAAAAGCGGGATACATCACAGACTAAGCGTTTTGTTGTCGGCAACTGGAAATGTACAAAGACCATTGATGATGCTCGATCATGGATCGACACGTTCAGACGGGGCTATAGGCCGGTTGACAACGTGGAGGTGGTGATAGCACCTCCTTTGGTAGTGCTCTCCAAACTCGCCGATTATCTTGAAGAAGCTGCCTTAAAGCAGTTCTCACTGGCCGCCCAGGATGTCTCGCCTTTCCCTCTGGGGAGCTACACCGGGGCAACCGCGGCTGACATGTTGAAAGGGATCTGCCGCTATGCCATCATCGGCCACTCCGAGCGAAGACGATATTTTCATGAGACGGCCCAGGATGCGGTCAACAAGGTAAGTGAAGCCGCCGATGCCTCTATAGTCCCAATCATTTGCGTCGATGAAAAAATCGCCATGTCCCAGCTTACATCACTGAGGGATATCGATTGCGACAATATGGTCATCGGCTACACTCCGGTAGATGGGGCGAGTTATCGAGAACCCCAGAATCCTGAAAAAATCGCTGAAATCGCCGGTTTCATTTCCCAGGTCTATCCGACTCGACCGATTATCTACGGCGGCAGCGTTACTACCAGAAATTACCAGCGCTATCTCTCTATTGAAGGAATTTCCGGATTGTTTCTGGGCGCCGCGAGCCTGCAGCCGGAATCATTTTTAGAAATAGTCCGGGCCGTTCAAGACAGTGTGCCGGTTGGATGAGTGGACCGAGCTTTACAATGCGCAACTCAGATTCATGGGAAGAAGCTAAAAACCTCGTAAAAGAGAGGGCGGACCTGGTTGAGATCGTTCGCGAGCATGTCGATCTAAAACGCAGCGGCTTCAGGTACCTGGGCTCCTGTCCTTTCCATCAGGAAAAAACACCGTCGTTCACTGTCCATCCGGATCAGCAGTTCTACCATTGCTTTGGCTGTAAGGCGTCGGGAGATGTGTTTTCATTCATGATGGAATACCATCAGATGGATTTTCCCGAGGCGCTGAAGAGCCTGGCCCAGCGATATCAGGTCGATCTTCCCGAGAAAAAACGTTCGCCAGCCGAGATCGAACAGGAAAAGCGGCGCCAGAAAATGTATGGTTTAAACAAGAAGGCGGCGGAGCTTTTCCATGATTACCTGCTGCACCACAAGGGTGCAGAAAAGGCCCGCGATTATCTGGCTCGAAGAGGGATACCCCAGGAGATTCAAAACCGTTACCAACTCGGCTATGTGCCATCCGTGGAGTCTGCGGGGTGGAACTTTCTCGGATCCCGTTTAAACGATGATGAACGCAGGCTTGGTATCGAGATAGGTTTGCTGGTCAGCAAGGAAAATAACAGAAGCTATGATCGGTTCAGGGACCGAATTCTTTTTCCTATCTCCGATGTTCGGGGGCAGGTGTGCGGGTTCGGCGGTCGAATACTTGGCGATGGAGAACCGAAATATCTCAATTCCCCTGAAAGTCCGGTCTACAACAAGAGCAGGATGCTGTTCGGACTCTACCAACAGCGGGAACCCATTCGTCAACAAAGAAAGGCGGTATTGGTAGAGGGTAACTTCGATCTCCTCGCTCTGGTGGCGCGGGGCGTCGATCTGGCGGTGGCTCCGCTTGGAACGGCATTGACAAAAGAACAGCTTCGACTGCTCAAGCCGCTGGTCGACGACGTTGTCTTGCTGTTTGATGGGGATGAGGCCGGTGTGAAAGCTGCTGAACGATCGGTTCCACTTTTTCTTGCTGAGCAGATGAGCGGCCGTGTCGCCCTGTTGCCCGAAGGGCATGATCCCGATACCTTTATTGGTGAATTCGGTGTTGCCCGTCTTACGGAAGTTTTAGATGCTGCCGGACCTCTGCCGGAATTTGCCCTGCAGCAGTTCATCGGCCGACACGGCGAAACCCTGGATGGCAAGTTCAGAATTATCGATGAACTGCGTCCCCTGATCGGCGCTGCCGTTTCACCGGTGCAGCGTGACACCATGGTTCGCCACTTCGGTTCAGTGCTGGGCATTGACACCGATCGGTTGCTGGCCGAGTTTGCGCCGAATGCCGGATCCCCGGCTGATAGACCTGCGAAAATCCAACGTCCCCCAAAGCCCGATTCCAAGTCAGGGCTTGATGGAGCTTTGAAGAGTATCGTCGGCTTTATGGTGAAGAATCCGCATTATTTCGACCAGTTGCTGACCTATGAGATTGACAAGGTGCTGGCCGGCACGGCGGGTGAAATGATCTGCCTGCAGCTCAAGTCAATGTTAACCGACAGGGGAACTTTAGAGCTCGATCCGGAAGAACTGTTTAGTGAACTGCCGCCCGGCGAGGAGCGATCACTTGTAGCTTCAATACTTACAGACGTGTCTGCTGCTGATCCTGAAGGGAGTGTGTCCTCCGATATGCTCGACGAGGTGCTGAAGTGGCTGGACCGTCAGCGGCTGAGACGGCGTAGTGAAGAGCTCATGAATGAGATCAGGAAAGCCGAGAGCCTGAAGGATGCCAGTCTGGTGAATGAATTATTGGTGGAAAAAATAAGGATCGACGGGGATCTGAAAAACTCCTGATCTTCAAACAGGAGGCCTCGGCCACCGCACCGCAATGTCTTGAGTTGCCGCCAAACGGTTGTCATAAATCGATGGTTGGTATGCGATGATAGATTGATTTTATCGGATCAATACTCTAATAATGGAGATATTTAAGACCGGAAATTAGATTGTCTAATTACTTGGATTGAAACAGATTCGGTCTCGATTGATACAGGGTATGGACAATGGCAGCGGATGAATATAGCGAGAATGGCGCGGAAGAGTACGATTCCGAGGAAGAGAGTCACACCCAGGAGGACGACAACAACCTCTGGGACCTGACCGGAATCTATTATGCCGAAGAAGAGGCGGAGGTGCTGCCCGAAAAAGTGCCGGCCGACCGCAGGAAAACTAAAAACGACCGGCGGAGCGGTCCTTTCACCGATCGTCGTCGCGGAGACCGGAGACGGCGGCGCGTTTCCCGCTCATCGGGCAAGGACAGTGGTCATTCCGCTGATCCTATGAACATCTACTTAAGAGAGATGGGCAGCTTGAAGCTGCTGAGTCATAAAGAGGAACTCGAGCTTGCTAAGATGATCGAGGAAGGCAAGGTCCGTGTTCAAAATGCGGTCCTCTCCGCTCAGCTGGCTCTACCTGTTCTGCAAGAGCTGATTTCAGACATTCAGGATGGGGGCCTCAAGGTCTATCAGGTGCTTCTCGGTATCGCCGAAGACCGTCCGGATCAGATAAAGAGCGAGACCGACAAGTTGATCAGTAGTTTTGAAAACGCTGTTGCCCTTGACAGGAAACGGGAAAAGCTCATCGGAGAGCTGGCGGAGGCCCATGAAAATGAGCACTACGATGATCTCCGCAGCCGTATCCTGGCCATTGGAGGGGAGATAGCCCTGCTCTTTTCCAGTAAGCTGATCTGTCAGGAATGCATCAGCTCCATGGCTACCGCCATCGAGGAATTGTCCCGGCGCTTCAGACAGGTGCTGGTCAGGGTGATGAAGGATGCCAAGCTGTCGCTGATCGAGCAGAATGATCCCGCCTTTGTCAGGGCCGTGGAGGCTCAGGTCAACCGGCAGTTCATGATCGAGGCAGGACTCGATGGCAACGCCTTGAATTTTATTCATGCCGAGGTCGAAGCCGGTCGTGAAATAACAAGATATGGTAAGGAATCACTGGTGCGGGCCAATCTGAGATTGGTCATTTCCGTATCCAAAAAATTTGTCAACCGGGGTCTGCAGTTTTCCGATCTCATCCAGGAAGGTAACATCGGCCTGATGAAGGCCGTGGACAAGTTCGATTATCATCGTGGATATAAGTTCAGTACCTATGCGACCTGGTGGATCAGACAGGCGATAACCAGGGGGATTGCTGACCAGGGCAGAACCATTCGGTTGCCTGTCCATATGATTGAAACTATCAATCGTCTACTGCGGGTGTCGAAAGAGTTTCTCATCGAAGAGCACCGTGAACCAAGCCCGGAGGAGATGGCGCAGCAACTCGGAACCGAAGTCGGCAAGGTGAAGAGTGCGCTGAAAATCGCCAAGGACGCGATTTCGCTCGATACCCCAATCGGCGACGACGGCGAAACCTTTCTGGGAGATTTCATCGAAGACCACGATCGACCTGGTCCTCACGACGTTTCCATTACCGCCAGCTTGAGCGAGTGCCTGAACCAGGTCATGTCAACCTTGACCCCGCGGGAAGCCAAGGTGCTCAAAATGCGCTACGGAATCGATGTCGATTACGACCATACGCTTGAAGAGGTTGGAAAATGTTTCGCGGTTACCCGTGAGCGGATCAGGCAGATAGAGGCCCAGGCAATCCAGAAACTGAAGCATCCCTCCCGTATCGAAGAACTCAGGGTATTCATGACCGATTGATACTTTTGTCATAACCAGCAGGTACAATCAGTTATCTCAGACAATGTTCGCCCAGAGCATCACAACCCGAATCGATACGTTAGGAAGTTCCCCTCACCGTGCCCGCGTCAACGAATGTCGAAACCATCAGAGACTGGATAGGCCTGAGTGTAGTTCACGGCGTCGGTCCCAAACTGTTTTACCATCTGGTCAATCGGTTTGGTTCTCCAACCGAGGTGTTGAATGCCCCGAGCTCAGTGGTGAACGAAATACCAGGCTTGCGGCCTGGCTATCTGGTAGAGTTATCTGACGCCGGCCGTTTAAGGAAAAGGGCTGACAGGGAACTGTCAGAACTAGATAAAATCGGCGCCAGGGCGTTGATTCGAGATGAATCTGATTATCCCGAGTTGCTCCGGCATATCGGGCAACCGCCGCCGGTAATATACGGGCGAGGTATAAGCTCACTGCTCCAAATGAATTCGGTGGCCGTCGTCGGCTCACGGGCGGCAACCACTTACGGCCGCAGAGTTTCCCGTACTCTCGCCCGGGATCTGGCCTTGGCAGGGCTCTGTGTGGTCTCGGGGTTGGCTCTGGGTATCGATGCGGAGGCGCATGCGGGTGCTCTCGATGCTGAAGGCGCCACTGTCGGTGTACTGGGCTGCGGCCTTGATGTGGTGTATCCAAGAGGGAATCAGCGCTTGTCAGAACGGATAAAGGAGTCCGGACTGCTGATCAGCGAATACCCGCTGGGTACCCGACCGGAAGGCTATAGATTCCCGGCTCGCAATCGTATCATTGCCGGCCTGAGCAGGGCGGTGGTGGTGGTCGAAGCTTCGAAGAAATCCGGGTCATTGATCACCGTACAGTTTGGCCTTGAGCAGGGGCGCGATATATTTGCTGTGCCCGGTCAGGTCGACTCGATTAAAAGCGCTGGGACCCATTGGCTGGTTCAGCAGGGGGCCTCGCTGGCAGTATCGGCAGCCGACATCATGGAGCAATTGGCCATTGATACCGGGTACAGCAATAGCCGGACAGAAGGGCACAATGATCCCCAGCCGAACTTGGAACCGGAACTGGCGGCATTGTGGTCGCTGGTCGAACCGTATCCCCAACCCCGGGAAACCCTGCTTCAGCGATCTGGTCTTTTGCCGGCACAATTCAATGAAGCGCTGCTGTTGCTCGAACTGGAGGGGCTGGTTGGAACTGCACCTGGAGATAGAATTCGCAAGCTAACAGATGGCGGCCAGTAAGACGGCTGCTGCCCATGCTACCGAGGAATTTTATGAATAATGACATATTAATTGCTCCGTCGATCCTGTCAGCCGATTTTTCGCGGCTTGGAGAAGAAATCCAGGCAGTCGACGAGGGCGGAGCCGATGTGATTCATGTGGATGTCATGGACGGCCACTTCGTCCCCAATATCACCATCGGGCCGCTGGTGGTTAAGGCAGCCCGGAAGGTGACTGATAAACCGCTCGACGTGCACCTGATGATCAGCGATGCAGACAGCTACATCGATCAGTTCATCGACGCCGGCGCAGACTGGATCACCGTGCACGTGGAGGCCTGCAGTCATCTGCAGCGGACGCTCTGTCATATTCGTGAGCAGGGTCTGATGGCGGGGGCCGTTCTTAACCCGGCGACATCTTTGGATACCTTGGAATATGTACTCGATGACCTTGACCTGGTGATGCTGATGTCGGTGAATCCCGGGTTTGGCGGTCAATCATTCATTCCGTCAACCCTGGAGAAGATCCGGCGACTCAAAGCGATGATCGACAGCCGGGGGCTTGAAATCGGGATCGAAGTAGATGGCGGGATGGGGCCCAAAACCATTGCCTCTGCAGCTGCTGCGGGGGCCAACATATTTGTGGCCGGCTCCGCCGTTTATGGCAGCGACTCTTATGAAGAGTGCATTGCCGAACTACGTCATCTGGCCAGTACTGGAATAAGTCCGATTATAGAAAAAGAATGATGTTCAGCGATACCTGGTTCAACATTCTGATGAGGGGGTGGTGTCTATGAAAACAGATGTGACCGAGAGCCGATCGTGGCAGAAACTGCAGAAGCTGGCTGAGAGTCCCTACGATCTCATCGCCCCCGGGGCATTAGACCAAGGCGGGAGATTCGCCTCAATGATCTGCCAATCGGCAGGTCTGAGACTCTTTTATGCCGCCCAGCGGGTGGATGGCAGAGTAATTGAGGCCTTTCAGGAGTTTGCCGACGAGCATCGTCTGGTTGAGCGCTTCAAGGAAATGAGAAGAGGGGCGGTCATCAATAAAATACTCGGCTGGGAAAGCGAGAACCGACAGGTGCTGCACACTTCTTCCCGGGATATCTTCACTGGCGAGCCCAAAGCCCCGGAGTCGGCCAAACAGGCGAACGCAGAGTTTGAAAAACTGAAAACCTTTCTCGGCGAGGTGGACCGCCAGGGTGAGTTTACCACCATGGTCAATGTCGGCATCGGTGGCTCGGATCTAGGTCCCAGAGCAGTTTATGAGGCTTTGAAGGCGGACAATGTGGAAGGCCGCAAGGTGTATTTCATCGCCAATGTCGATCCCGATGATGCGGCCCGGGTTCTGGATTTGATTGAGCCGGCAAAAACCTTGGTTACCGTGGTCTCAAAGAGTGGTTCAACTCTTGAAACACGCACCAACGAGGAGCTGGTCCGGTCCAGATACGAGAGCGCCGGCCTTGATCCGGCTCGATACTTTGTTGCGGTAACCGGTAAGGGCAGTCCGATGGACAATCCCCATCATTATCTGCGCTCCTTTTACATGTATGATTATATTGGCGGCAGGTATAGCGTCAGCTCCATGGTCGGCTGTGTCAGTCTCGGATTTGCACTTGGAGCCGAGCGGTTGGAAGCGTTTCTCAAAGGCGCGGCTGAGATGGATGAAGCTTGCGAGACTACCCCGGTTGCTGAAAATATGGCTCTGCTGCTGGCCCTGCTCGGTATCTGGAACCACAATTTCCTCGGCTATCCGACCCTGGCCGTTCTGCCCTACAGCCAGGCACTGCATAGATTTCCGGCCCATTTGCAACAGTGCGACATGGAAAGCAACGGTAAATCGATCACCGTGGCCGGACTGCCCGTATCGATGAAGACCGGTCCGGTTGTCTGGGGTGAGCCGGGGACCAACGGCCAGCATGCCTTCTATCAACTGCTGCATCAGGGCACCGAGATCGTACCTGCCGAATTCATAGGATTTCTCGACAGCCAGTACGGTAAGGATATAACGGTGGACAACACCACCTCGCAGCAGAAGCTGCTGGCCAACTTGATGGCCCAGGTCGTGGCTCTGGCAACGGGACGGAAGCATGAAAATCCCAACAAGCGCTTCGGCGGCAACCGGCCGAGTTCAATGATTATCGGCAGGAGGCTCGACCCGCGCAACATGGGTCGTCTACTTGCCCTCTATGAAGCCAAGATAGTTTTTCAGGGATTTTGTTGGAATATCAATTCATTTGACCAGGAAGGAGTCCAACTGGGAAAGGTCCTGGCCGACCGCTTCCTGGAGCACATGAAGAGCAACAAAAAATGTGGTACTTCCATCGAAGAACAATTCCTTGGAGCGCTTGAAAATTAAGGGAACCGGACTTCCATGAGGGAGTGAATGGTTGTTCATTTTCAGGGCCGAAACAGGTTGCTTTTTTGTTGACAAAAATAACCCAGGGTTTTATCCTCATCTGCTACGTAATTATTCGCCGGTTCAGTGTATTGTGCTTTCGTTGTGCAAGATATGCCAGTTGAAAGGTGACAAAAGACGAGTGATTCTGCTGGCAATTGCCGGAACGTTCTTTTGTTCATAATACGTGATCTGTATATAGAATTTTTTGGATAGGGTTGTAGTATTAACAGTAATTTAAAGGAGGAAATCATGGCAAAACATGAGACACCCTTGTTGGACCAGCTGGAGAGCGGTCCTTGGCCGAGCTTCGTAAGCGACCTGAAGCATCAGGCTGAGACCAAGCCGGAAGTTTATGACATCCTTGGTCAGCTCGAATTGTCTTACAAGGATCGGATCACCCATTGGAAGCATGGCGGTATCGTTGGTGTTTTCGGCTACGGCGGCGGCATCGTTGGCCGTTATTCAGATGTTCCGGCGCAGTTCCCGGGCGTTGAGCATTTCCACACCGTTCGTGTTGCCCAGCCGGCATCGAAATACTATTCCACAGAGAACCTGCGCAAGCTGATGGATCTCTGGGAGAAGCACGGCTCTGCTGTCACCAACTTCCACGGCTCCACCGGTGACATCATCCTGCTCGGCACCAGGACCGAGAATCTCGAACCTTTCTTCTGGGATCTGACCCACGAAATGGGCCAGGATCTTGGCGGTTCCGGATCCAACCTGCGTACCCCTGCCTGCTGTCTCGGACAGTCCCGTTGCGAGTGGTCATGTTACGATACGCAGGAGACCTGCTATCACCTGACACTGCACTATCAGGATGAGATTCATCGTCCGGCCTTTCCGTACAAGTTTAAATTCAAATTTTCCGGTTGTCCCAACGACTGTGTTGCGGCGATTGCCCGCTCCGATATATCCGTTATCGGTACCTGGAGAGACGAGATCCGCATCGACCAGGCTGCAGTAAAAGAATACGTCGCCGGCAATTATCCGGCGAACGGCGGTTCGCACAGCGGTCGCGACTGGGGTGCATTTGACATTAATGAAGAGGTGATCGATCTCTGTCCGACCGAATGTATGTGGATGGAAGGCGATGAACTGAAGATCGACGACAAGGAATGTACCCGCTGCATGCACTGCATCAACGTAATGCCTCGGGCACTGCGTCCCGGCGCAGATCAGGGTGCCTCCATCCTCGTAGGTGCCAAAGCGCCGATCCTGGATGGTGCTCAAATGTCTACTCTGATTATTCCCTTCATGAAGATCGAAAAAGAGAACGAATACGAGGAGTTGATCGACTTCATCGAGAACGTTTGGGACTGGTGGATGGAAGTTGGTAAGAATCGCGAGCGTGTAGGTGAGACCATGCAGCGCGTCGGTCTGCCAACCTTTATCAAGGTCATGGGAATCGATCCGATTCCGCAGATGATCAAGATGCCTCGTGAGAATCCCTACGTATTCTGGGCTGAGGAAGAGGTTGAAGGCGGCTTTGAACGTGACGTCGATGAGTTCCGCGCCCGTCACGCTGCCTAATCGGATTATTACTAGTTATCAATAAATAAATATATATAGGGAGAAATATCATGGGATATAATCCGGAAAAACCGATGGAAGGTCGTATTACCGATCTCGGTCCGCCACATTACGAGCAGTTCATGCCGCCTGTCATCCGTGAGAACAAGGGCAAGTGGCTCTGGCACGAAATTCTGCAGCCCGGTGTTCTGATGCATAAATCGGAGACCGGGGACGAAGTCTACACCATCCGTGTCGGCTCTGCCCGCCTGGTTACCTGCCAGTTTGTCCGTGAGATCTGCGACATCGCCGATGCCCACTGCGACGGTTACCTGCGCTTTACCACCAGGAACAATATCGAGTATATGGTTGACTCGAAAGACAAGATTCAACCGCTGCTTGACGATCTGGCCAGCCGCGGCAACAAGTTCCCCGTAGGCGGAACCGGTGCCGGCGTAACCAATATCGTCCATACTCAGGGTTGGATCCACTGCCATACTCCGGCAACCGACGCATCGGGCCCGGTCAAGGCGGTTATGGATGAGTTGTTCGATTATTTCACCTCCATGACGCTGCCGGCTCAGGTCCGTATCGCTCTGGCCTGCTGTCTGAACATGTGTGGTGCGGTACATGCATCCGACATCGCCATTCTTGGTATCCATCGTAAGCCACCGATGATCGATCATAAGCGCATCACCGGTGTCTGCGAATTGCCGCTGGCAGTTGCTTCATGTCCGCTTGGCGCGGTCAAGCCGACCAAGGCGGAAGTAGACGGAGAAGAAATCAAATCCGTAAAAGTAACGGTGGAACGCTGTATGTTCTGCGGTAACTGCTATACCATGTGTCCGGCTATGCCCCTGGCTGATCCGGAAGGTGATGGCATCGCGATTCTGGTTGGCGGAAAGATTTCTAACACTCGTTCCGCTCCTAAATTCTCGAAACTGGTTATTCCGTTTCTGCCCAATAATACCCCGCGTTGGCCGGAGACTGTCGAAGCCGTTAAAAAGATTCTCGAAGCTTACGCAAAAGACGCGAAGAAGTATGAGCGTGTTGGCGAGTGGGCCGAAAGGATTAGTTGGGAGCGCTTCTTCGAGAAGTGTGATATCCCATTTACTGAGAAGAGCATCGATGATTATCGCCTGGCCTACGACACCTGGCGCACAACCACTCAGTTCAAGTTCACCAGCCACATCAAGTAATTGACTGGTATTCTGCTGACTAGGAGCCCACTTTGCCACGGCGGAGTGGGCTTTGATGCCCTTTTTGTCATATTAAAAAAGGAGAAAGAAAATGCCTCTGAGTGATGATGAAATAAAAGATGCGATTTGCGAGAAAGCTGCCAAATCACCAAAACCACAGCTTTACATCAAGGATTTTTACAAGTGTGATCCGGACTCTAAACCGCGTAAGATCAAAAACGTTGCCAACGAACTCGTTCGTGAAGGTCGGTTGATGTTCTGGTCCTCGGGTTCCACCACCATGTATGCTGATCCGACTCGTATTCAGAACGAGGAAAAATAGTAGTACTACACTCTTCTGATCTCGATTGAAGCGCAAAGTTCAGCCGAACTTTGCGCTTTTTTTATGGACTACCAGGATATTTTTCTAGCAAGCACTGATTCAACCAATCGCGCCGCCCGTGAGATGGGAAACAAAGGCGGTGTTCACGGCAGCGGTGTGGCTGCGGATACCCAAACCGGAGGGCGTGGTCGTCTTGGGCGGGAGTGGTTTTCACCACCCGGAAAGAATCTCTATTGCTCCTATGTCTTCAGGCCCAAGATTGAAGCCGAGCACTATCCTAAACTGACCTTGGCGGCCGGAGTTGCCGCCGTCACCTGTCTCAGCACCGATTATCACTTTGGAGTCGGTTTGAAATGGCCCAATGACCTCTTTTGGGGGGTCAAAAAATGCGGTGGTATCCTCTCCGAGACCTCAATGGATTCCAATAACGAGCCATTCGCCGTCATCGGTATAGGCATCAACTGCAACCTCACTCGACCGGAAATCCCCGCAGACCTGAAAGATAAAGCCACCTCCTTATTAATCGAGAGTGGCAGGGTTGTTGATATCCGACAACTCTATTTTGACTTGAGGAAGTCGTTGCTGCACAGTCTTGAAGAGTTTGAACAAAAAGGTTTTTCGGTGGTACTCAGCCGCTGGCACGAATATGATGTTTTCCTGGGTAGAAATATGGTCTGGCGGAGATCTGACGGCACCCGCCTGGAGGGCGAGAACCTTGGTCCCGATGAAGACGGTTCTCTGCTGGTTCGAGATGCACAGGGAACCATTCATCGAGTGGTCTCTGGCGAGGTGAATCTCACCGATATCTGCTCTTAAACTTGTATCAACGATAACTGCATTACAGATAACCCAGTTGAAGAAGGTGTTCTGGCAAGATAA
>JBPCUV010000193.1:0-2828 GCA_051010975.1 Desulfocapsaceae bacterium | reverse complement strand
AAGTGTCTCCATGCTTATTTTCAAGTTCATAATATGGTGCATCAAACTGGGCTGCGAGGGTAACGCCGTTTAGAACCAGTGATAGCGTCAAGCTGACAGCGCCATACATTAGCCATCTACATTCTCTTTTCATAATGGCTCCTCTTGTACTGTTGAAAGATATGAATTTGTAGTTACTACTGAGCTGGGTACTCAAATTCTCTGCCCAATGCTTCACCGGCTTCCTCGTAAATAGGCTTGAGAACATCGTCAACATTCCAGCGGCCAGCCTCTATTTCAGGCGAATAGCCGATACGATCTTCTGCCTTGACGGGTTCGGCCGGATAAGCCGCTGGTGGGTTCCATGTCTCATGGTCGATCGCCGCCATACGGACCTTGATCTCATCCTTAGTGACGTTCCATACCATGTAGTCTTTGGCAAGGCTCAACGGTCCGTTATAAGTCTTCATGATGCGCTCATGCACGCCGGGTGTGGACTCAATGCCAGTCCAGAAGTGATAGGCGACAGCCATACGAGGTTTGACAGTGCTCATGATCTTACCGAAGGCTTCAGGAGCAGTGTGGATTTGGGTGCCCACTTGGAGGGCCGATTCAGGTGTCAGACCGTATCCTTTCATAAGATCCGGTACTGCGATAAAGCACTCATGGACTACCAGATCAGCCCCTTTTGCCTGTTCAATGAACCATTTATTAGGGTAAGTATCACTGGAGAAAACAAAAGACAAGCCGTTCCAGTCCAACCTGTAGCTGACTGACCCATCAATCGCATGGATGGCAGGAAAGGCGGTAATCTTAACTCCGTTTTCCTCATAAACAGTCTGCACTACCTTATAGTCGAATTCAGTAACTTCTGTTGCGAATCCTCGAACATCAGTCTGCCCCAAACGACCAGCAAGGTCCCAGGCGTACATTTTCTCCATATGTTCGATTGCCACCTTGGTTCCAAGCTCAGGTGTTGACCCGCTTGGGCCCCAAATACGAAGTGGCGAGAATCGTCCAGCAATACCGCCAGCAACATAGAGTGCTCCGATACCGCCAAAATGGTCGCCATGCAGATGCCCGATAAACACCTTATCAAGGAAGGCTGTAGGAATTTGCAGACCGAACAATCTTTCGACCGAGCCGTCCCCTATATCAAAGAGAAACTTCTCTCCGTTGCCAAGCTCAACCAGAAAGCAGGCAGCTGCCTGTGCCGGACGTGGAGTGGGCATTCCGGTACCACAGGCAATGACCCGCATCTCATCAGCACCGAGTTGCTCACTGTTTGGAGCATAGAAGTCTCGTTCACGTGGCTCTGTCGGTGAAACCAAAGGTTTGTCATTGCCAGACGAAGCAGCATTCGCTGGGGATATGAAAGAAAGCAACCTCTGGTGTGAAAGGCTTATTCCAGCTCCCAGACCAAAGATAGTAGCGACTATGAGGCAAAACCTCAGATTCTTACCGTGCATTATTAACCTCCTTTCCTGAAAGTTAGTAAGAAAGGTCTAACGGATTTTCAACCAATTAGAATGACCTTAAACGCTAAGAGGTTGCGTCCCAATGTCCAGCATAAATTGGCTAAGGTATCCCCTGGCAAGTATCTGTTTTAGGGCCTATTGGCAGGAAAAGGGTAAACCTCAGAGTAGCCGAATATTATCTAATGTTCGATTTGGCAATCTCGCCTTCTCTGGATGGGATTATGGGAACTTGAAGGTAAGAATCATAATTGTCTCCAAAGTGGACCACATGCATCCCATGGTTACAGTTAGCGGACTTTTTATAGGGCGGAGAAGGAATAATCTCGTCAGCCGATATGATAAGAACCAGGGTTTCTCCAGCCGCAAAAAAAGTACTACTGGGATACAGTTCAATATCGACAGGCACGATTTCCCCAGCTTTCAACTTCTGTTCCGAATCCCCTTTTTGAACAGGGTGCCATTCGGTTGACTCGACGGGGTCAAGCTCACGTCTTGAAACTCTACACCATCCCCTGGTAACCATATCCCCATCAATACCAACTGAACCGTTGAAGTTAACAGAATCGCCATCTTGCTCCAGCTTGTTGACTGCTATAAACAAAGCCATATCATCAGGGGAGGCTTCTTCCGCTTTTTCGGGACGGGCTTCGACCCAAACCCTTAACTTCATGTAACCACTCAATTCTGTGTTTTCTGAAAAGTTAAAGTTAAATAAGGATTTACCCTTCTCTGTTGCATACACCACTTCTGATTTGTTACTCGGTTTTTCAAGCGATAGAGATTGTGGATGTTCTGCCAGATAGAGTTTAGTGTATTTGGTGCGAGCGAGTGGCCACTCGTTTTCATAACGAATTTCGTGAATTTCTTCGAGGCTGGAACGAACTTCCAGTCGCACTGGAGGAGTATCTAAAAAACCACTGGACGTATCATCTTTCAAAAAACAGTCCATAAACTCTTTGGTCATTTTTTGCACTTCTGGCGAATAGTAAGCGACCCACTTACCAGTGCGATGCGTATAGACCCATTTATATTCCGACTTTGCTTTTTCAAAAGCTCGGAAAGAACCCATCGTATGCAAACCATGGTCTGAGAACGAAGCACAAACCAGCATAGGGACAGTAATTTCTTCTAACTTAGCAGCTTTTGCCTTCCAGAAGTCATCGTAAAAGGGATGGTTCTTTAAATAGTAGGTGGCAATGCTTCCATCGAACTCAGCAAAGTCTTCTTCGGTGCCGTTGATTGCTGGTTTCACTCCCGTATTCCACCAAAAGGTGGGAAAGCCGCTTTCCTCTACCCCTCCAAAGCAAAAAATATCACGATATGGGTCAGTAAGGCCCTCCCAGGGAGAAATGCAGCACAAAGAAGGAGGGG
>JBPCUV010000192.1:0-2545 GCA_051010975.1 Desulfocapsaceae bacterium | reverse complement strand
GGCATTGTTATAAGGGCAGATTGGCTCACCCGTCTTGCCACCGGACTTATGATAATTAGATCTTGATTTGATCATGACCGAAGCAGATTTGATCATAGAACCTCGCAGGGGGAAAAAAGAGAAGGTTCTGCCGTCTCGGGCGCTGCTGGTGGTCAACCCGTCAGAAGCCGAATATGCATTTAAGACCTTCGAACCTGTGAAAAGCCAGGTTAGATCCTTGTATCAGCAGACTACTCTGCTCGTTGACACAGATCAGACCTTGTGCCTGGCTGGACCCTCCCTTGGCGCTGCAGCAGCGGTACTGATTCTCGAGAAACTAATTGTCCTTGGCGTTAAAGAAATCTGGCTGGTGAGCTGCTGTGGAGCGCTTGATCCGTCTTTTTCCATTGGTGATCTGATGCTGGCCCAGGGGGGAGTCTCCGGCGAAGGAGTATCACCTTATTATTCAAAAGATCGTGTTGCTTCTCCTGGCTTGCAGGCAACCCATAATCTGCAGGAATTTGCGAAACAGCATTGGGGTGATGTCCGTGCTGGCGTAATTTGGTCAACCGATGCCCCATATAGGGAAAGAAGGTCCGAGCTGATTGCTCTGCGGGAAAGATATGGCGTGATTGGTATTGATATGGAATTCAGTGCCTTATGTACGGTTGCCGCGCATCGAGGTGTCAGTCTCGGTGCACTTTTTGTGGTCTCTGATATGATCTGGACGAAGAACTGGAAACCCGGGTTTGGGTCAGCAGATTTTAAAAATTCCAGCCAGGATTTGATTGGGAAACTGATTGCCTTCGGATTGACAAAGGAATTGTGAGCGTGAAACGAATTTTTCATCTGGTCAGCCTGGGCTGTCCCAAAAACCTGGTCGACAGCGAAGTAGTTTATGGCGTTCTTGAAGAGGGAGGCTGGCAGGGTGTTGACGATCCTGAAGAGGCAGAGGTGCTGATGATCAACACCTGTGGTTTCATTCAGCCCGCAGTGGAGGAAAGTATCGAAGAAATTCTTCAGTTGGCAGCTTATAAATCAGGTGACCCCAACAAGAAGCTGGTGGTTATCGGTTGCCTGGTTCAACGCTATCGAAAAAAACTCGAAGCTGAACTCGAAGAAGTTGATCTCTTTATCGGCACCGAAGGGGTGCCACAGGTGGCTAAGCTTCTGGACAGCCTGGTGGAGGGGAAGCAGCTCGAATCTCTGATCATTGCCGATCCATTTTTGATGAGTTCGGCGCTACCACGGCGGCGATCGACCCCATTCTACCGCGCCTGGTTAAAAATCACCGAGGGGTGTGACAACCGCTGTTCCTATTGCCTGATTCCATCGATACGTGGCAGGCTGAGAAGCAGGTCGGAAGAAGATCTCATAGAGGAAGCCGGTCGTCTCGTGGCCGGAGGGGTCAGGGAATTATCTCTCGTGGCTCAGGACTTAACCGCCTACGGCACTGATCGATACGGCCAAAGGCGACTTGAGTCGCTGGTCGAGCGGCTGCTCGATGAAACCTCTGTTGACTGGATACGCTTACTCTACCTTTACCCGTCCACGGTAAGTCACGAATTACTTGATATAATTGCTGGCAACTCTAGGGTTGTCCCCTATCTCGACATCCCTTTGCAGCATATAAGCAGTAAAATTCTCAAAGCCATGAACCGGCGCTACACCCGGGAGCAGGTGATCGGTCTCATTGGTGACATTCGCAAGAGAATTCCTGATGCGGCACTGCGGACCACACTGCTCCTCGGTTTTCCTGGAGAAAGCGAAGAGGACGTCAGAGAGGTGGAAGCGTTTCTGCGTGAAATGGAGCTTGATCATGTCGGTGTGTTCGGCTATGCCAACGAGGAGGGGAGTGCGGCTGAAAAGCTTAGCCCCCAGATCGAAGAAGAGGAAAAGCAGGTAAGGCTTGAGCGAATAATTGCCCTTCAGTCTGAAATTTCCCGGCGCCGGCTGAAACGTTTCGTAAATACGATTGAGCCGGTTCTCATAGAGGGCGTGAGTCAGGAAACAGATCTTTTGCTCGAGGGTCGAACTAAATACCAGGCCCCGGATATTGATGGCTGTGTATTGATCAACGAAGGCGACACGCGCTCCGGTGAGATTGTCGATGTGGAAATCACCGAAGCACAGACCTATGACCTGATAGGCCGGATAGTTTGAGGGGTAAAGCTGGAGGGTAGTGAGAGAAGAACCCGCTATGTCTTGTTTGTGTTTACCTGTTCTCTCAAATCTTTGCCAACTTTGAAAAAAGGAAGCTTTTTGGGGCTGACCTTGATCTTCCTGCCGGTTTTGGGATTGCGTCCCTCGTAAGAGCCGTACTGTTTGATAACGAAACTGCCGAATCCCCTGATTTCGATGCTCTCACCACGGGCAAGGGCTTCTGTCATGGTGTCGATCACCGTATTGGTGATAGCAGCCGCCTCTCGATGAGGAATCCCGATGTCCTGAGCCAAAGCCTCAATCAATTCTGATTTGTTCATATGGATACTCCTGTCTGCAAAGGTCTATGCGTTATCAGGGTCTTCTGCGAACAAACGCCCCACTCGATCAAAACTAAATCAAG
>JBPCUV010000191.1:0-5217 GCA_051010975.1 Desulfocapsaceae bacterium | reverse complement strand
AAAATAGCGGCGCATGAACTGGCACGAGTGGTTTCGGTGCACAAAGACAGCTATGTAGTTACCAAAGGTGAGGGGGAAGTGTTTGGTGAGTGCTCAGGAAATTTACTCTATAGCTCGAGTTCTCCGTTAGATCTGCCAACAACTGGAGACTGGGTATATGCTGATTTTTATGATGACGATTCGCTTGCAATACTCCATGGGGTGGTAGCTAGAAAGACATTACTGACCAGAAAAACAGCTGGGAAACGGGTTGATTTTCAGCTCATCGCTGCAAATATCGATGTTGCCTTCCTGATTCAATCCGTGGATTACAACCTCAATCCCAGAAGATTAGAACGGTATCTCGTAATGGTCAATGAAAGTAATATCTCTCCCACCATATTACTGAGCAAATGCGATCTGATATCCGCTGACGAGGTTGAAGAAATTAAAGTGAATATCTCGAGTATAGCCCCCGGAACCAGTGTGGTGGCGTTTAGTAATATGAACGGGGAAGGTATTGATCAGATTAAAAGATCATTAGTGCGTGGGAAAACCTACTGTTTACTGGGTTCCTCCGGTGTGGGGAAAACAACTCTGCTAAACAGTCTTCTGGGCAGCGAGCAATTCGAAACACAATCTGTGAGTAGAAAAGAGAGTAAAGGGAGACACACTACTACGCGCCGGGAACTTGTAGATTTGGACAATGGTGCATTGCTGATAGACACACCGGGTATGAGAGAACTCGGGAATATATCGGTTGAGGCCGGTATTGATGAAACATTCTCAGACATTTCAGAGCTGGCCTATCACTGCAGATTTGCCAACTGCTCCCATACCAGTGAAAAAGGGTGTGCAATACTGGCAGCCATAGAAGATGGGCAACTCGCTGAACAGCGCTATAAGAATTTTGTGAAAATGAAAAATGAGTCGGCGTTTTATACAATGTCCTATTCCGAAAAAAGAAAGAAGGACAAGGAATTTGGCAAGATGGTTAAATCGGTCCTGAAGAGCAAAAAAAGGTATTAGTTGTCATTCCCCTCATTTAGCTCAAAGATGGGCATCCAGGATTTGATCGTGGGTGGCAGCAAGTATTATCACTGTTGGCTTAACTGGACAACCAGAACTATGGCGGCTCCTCTCTACAGTTGCTGAAGGCTGTTCACTGTTATATGTTCAATAAGGAAGAAGAAAGGTGCTAGTCTGAAACAGCTGGGATACCTCAAGCTGGTTTATAAAGCATCCATAGTGATGAGGAGACAAATGATTGGCAAAACATTTAAGATTCTCATTTCCGCCGCTCTGGCCTCGCTGCTGCTGATAGTGATTGGCCTTCTGATTTCATTTCTCTTTTCAGATTCTCAGAAATCACTCGGGCTCATCTTCTTTGTGATAGGTGCGATCCCTCTGGTGATTTTTCTTCCCGGGTTGTTTGGTGGGGGGAAGAGTGGGGCAATTCATACCCCGAAGGTTATCTATCGTCTTGTCAATACACTCTCACCTCAGAACAAGTCATCCCAGAATAGTGATGACTCGAGGGCCAATTTCAATGCCTCCCTTATTTGGGTTCTGGCCGGGGTGGTGCTCTGGATAGTCAGTTATTTCGTCTGAGCGTGATCGCTTCTACCACTCTACGATGTGCCTGCCTCTGACCCTGAGAAGTATTGGTAAAAAACTAATATAGCTGAGTATCTCCGGCACAAGAGTAGAGTGTTTTTCCAAGCTCTAATGTTAATGCTCGGTCTCAAAGGTGATTGAAACGTGAGCGCCGGATTCGTCCACAAGCCAGTCGTTTATAATGGTCGATTCGTCAATGTATTTGATGAATTCTTCGGTGATCTGAAAACTTTCGACCATTTGGTAAATGGTCTTCAGGTGATCTTGGTCAATAGAAGCAATCCTGATGCCGATACTCTCCCCTTTCTGGTAGACGGGAATACCGGTGAATTCGATGTTTCCATGGGCTGGGGTTATGATCTGAATCTGATATTCCTGCTGTTCAATGAGGCGGGAGTCGGCGGTTATTCTGAGCCCGCCGATACTTACATCAATGATCTTGGCGGTAAGCCTGACTTCGCCGCGGACCGAGAGGATCACCTCACCTGAGGCAGGGACCCGAATGTGTAGTCTCTGATAGCGCATTGGGTAAATATACCTAAAAAAGTGATGGTATAATCACCCATATTAAGCTGATAATCAAGGAAATATAAATATCAATTCCGCCATAAGATCTGAGCCTGACGGAGGTTAGTCCAAACGCTTGGAGAACCGTATAGAACTGACTATGAGAAAAAACAGGGCAAAACCGCCCAGAAACATCATTTCATTGTAGACATTCGCTAAATTGTCTCCTCGGATCATCACACCGCGTACGATTCTTAGAAAGTGGGTAAGCGGCAGCAGCTCGGCGATCTTCTGAGCTGCGTTGGGCATGGCCACGAACGGAAACATGAAGCCGGAGAGCAGAATCGAGGGAAGCAGGATGAAAAAAGACATTTGCATTGCTGCAAGCTGATTCTTGACCACGGTGGAAATCATCAATCCCAGGGTAAGGTTGGCACAGATAAACACCAGGCAGGCAACGTAGACATGATACAGTTTGCCGCTCATCGGCACGTCAAACAATACGATTCCAAGCACTATTATGACTGTCACCTGGATCAGGCCTATGCCGATATAGGGGGTGATCTTACCGATCATCAGCTCGATGTTTCTGATTGGCGTGGTGATTAACAGCTCTATATTGCCTCGTTCACGTTCCCTGACAATGGCGATTGAAGTGAACATGATCATCGTCATGGTGAGAATGACACCCAATAGTCCCGGGACGGTGAAAAGAGCAGCCCTTCTCTCCGGATTGTAGAGCAGACGAACCGATATCGGCTGCGCCATATCCCTGTTTGATATCACTCCACCGGGCTTAAAAGGGAAGTTTCCCAATTGCTTGACGGCCCCTGCAAGCGTCGTGTCAGAGCCATCTACCAGCAGTTGGGCTATGGGTCTGTCGTCTTCTTCGTAAAAGCGCTGTTCCGCATCAGTGGGAATGATGAGACCGGCGCTCACCGTTCCATTTTGGATGAGGCGTTCCAGTTGCTGCGGGGTGTCGGTGGTCTCGACAAAATCGAGAACCTGGGTCGCTTCGATATCCAGGGCGAGTTGGCGGGAAAAAGAGTTGCCCAGTTGATCAACAACTGCGGCCGGGACGTGTCTCACATCGGTGTTGATCGTATACCCGAAGAGAATCAATTGCAGCAGCGGAATCATGACCACCATGCCGAAAGTCAGACGATCATTTACCAGATGCAGTATCTCTTTTTGGCATACCGCCCAGATTCTCACCAGAGATGAGGCCATGGGAAAGTCAGACAAGGCTGTTCTCCCCATTGGTTTTGGTCGACATGACGAAGACGTCCTCGATCGATGGTGGTACCTGGACGACCGTTGCCCCGCAGCCTGACAGCAGAGAATCCAGAAAAGCTTGGCCGTCGGCGACTTCAGGCCTGAGGATGACTCGCAGCGACATGCCGATCTGGGTCGAAGCGAGGATTTCCGGGACACCTTTCAAGAGTTTTCGAGCTTCCTGGATGCTGGAGCCTTCCAGCGAAAACAAACAGTCCTGCAGTGTCGCTTTGAGGCTCTCGGGGTTACCGTCAGCAACCTTTCTGCCCTCATCAATAATCGCCAGATGATGACAGCGTTCGGCCTCATCCATGAGATGGGTAGTGACGAGTATGGTCGTGCCGGCATCGCTCATCAGAAAGAGTTCATCCCAGAACTCTCGTCTGGTGTTCGGGTCAACTTCGGAAGTCGGCTCATCGAGCAGCAGAAGGTGCGGCTCATGGATTACTGCGGTGGCGAGCGCCAGCCTTCGTTTCTGGCCGCCCGAGAGTGCACCTGCCTGCCGATGGGCAAATGAACTCAGGTTAAATCGTTCAAGCAGATGGTTGATCCTTGTCGTTCGTCTATTGAACCCGACACCCATGATCCGAGCCATGAAATACATATTCTGCAGTACGCTCAAATCGGTGTAAAGGGAAAATTTTTGCGTCATGTAACCGACCTGACGTCTTATTTGATTTGTCTGCTCGGGGATTTTCATACCCAGCACTTCAATGGTACCACTGGTTGGCTGCAGTAGTCCGCACATCATACGAATGGCGGTAGTTTTGCCGCTGCCGTTTGGTCCGAGAAACCCATAGACGGTCTGTTTGGGAATACGCATATCGACGGAGTCGACAGCGGTGAAGTTGCCAAAGCGTTTGGTTAATCCAGTGACTGTTATGGCGTCCTTCACAACCTCTCCAGGATGAGCTGTACAGGGGTTCCGGCGGTGAGTTCTCGTGCTTTTTCGTCTACCAGGTCAAGTTTGGCGACATAGGCCAAACGAGAACGATCACGCTCAGTTAACGCATAATAAGGGGTAAATGATGCATCCGAGGAGATTGATCTGAGTTTTACCGGGAAATAGTCATCCTGGCCGTCAATTCGCAGAGAAAATTCCTGGCCCGGTTTCATTTTCGACCGGAAAGGTTCGGGGACATAGACCCTCGCCCAAGGGTGCTGTCCGGCGAGCAGAGTGGAGACGACTGCATGGGAAGGCGGCCGATCGCCCTTTTTAAACGGCAGGCTGTCAACCACTCCTGCCCTGGGTGCTCTGATAGTGTATTCAGCCGATTGCAGGTTCAGTCTTTTCAGTTGAGCGGTCAAGGTCTCGACATTGGCACGGGCCTGTTTGATCTGTTCGATCCTGGTCCCTTCCTGCAGTTCATCGAGCTGTTCGGCATACTCTCTAAGCTTTTCTTTTGAATTGAGGTAATTCTTCTTGGTAATATCAAGCTGCTGTTTGCTGGTAAAGTCAGTCTTGTACAGTTTCTTCTGCCTATTATAAATCTCCTGGTCGTTCTCGAGGGTGGCTTCGGCTGCTTTAAGCCTTGCTTCCGCCTCCGCGATCTTTTGAGCGCGAGGTCCTTTCTCGAGTTCTGCGAGATACCAGGTCGCCTGTTCCAATCGTGCTTCCTGCTCACGGATCTGTTCCATAATTTTACGGTTGTCGAAGATCAGAATGAGATCACCCGCTTCCACCCGCGTTCCTTCTTCTACCATGATATCCATGATTATTTCGCTGGCCGGGGCGCGGCTGTTGACCCGGTCCCATTCCAGCGTTCCCAGTGCCTGATCCGGAGATGGAGAACAGCCCGGCAGTATACACAGGAGGAGGGCGCAACCAAAGGGGATCTT
>JBPCUV010000190.1:0-6331 GCA_051010975.1 Desulfocapsaceae bacterium | reverse complement strand
TAAAACGTCCCGAAAATGAAACTGCGGTGATGGTTCTGGTTGCAGGCTACCCTGCGCAGGGTGTGATGGTGCCTGATCTCGGTAAAAAGAGGCTGGAGGAAATAGCCCTGTTCATCTGAACAGTGATCTCTTCAGACGATTAATAGGACTCATCCTTTGAATCCCTTACTGTGGGATATTCCAGCCATGAAGGAACCTGCTTAGGCCGCCAGCGTTTGCCGTAGATGAAGTTGTCGGCTGCAGGAAACCAGCGTCTGGCAACCAGAGATTTCTCCAGCATGGTTCGCACGATCTTATGGGAGAATGTATCGGGGCGGCTGAAAGGGCATACAGCCATACAGATAGAGCAGTCTGTACCTATTTTGCTCCAATACTCAAAACAGCTGTCTTCATCAAGTTTCCACCTACGAATACCGTTTGTGATCGTTTTTTCCCCTGACGGGATTGATCGTGACGGACAGGTATCGGAACATTTTTTACAGCGTTGACAAAACTCATCTATTCCCAACGATAAAGGCTTATCCGGGATCAGTTCCATATCAGTGAGCGTTGCAAATACACGCACTCTGGCTCCGAATCGGGGAGCGATCAGATAGCCCAGCCGGCCGACTTCTCCCAGCCCTGCATCCACCGCAAGAGGAACCAGCACAGTGTCATAGTTTCTGGTATTCTGAGCTACACCCCGATGCCCCATATGGGCAAACCAGCGGCCCATCACCGTAGACAGATAGGCGCCTTTGGCGTAGTCGTTGGCGCTTTCGGCGACCGACGGGCTGTGTGGAGCAGAACTGACATGATCCCAGTTCATTTCGGTCAGCAGGACCACGGCGAAGGCGGGAAAATTGTCCAATGGTTCTCCCCATTCGTGATAGTTGTCGTAGTGTATTTCCCCTCGGCGGGAGTAAACCCACAGCGGATTTACTTTGCAAATACCGACCATGTCGGCGCCTATATGGAGTCCGAATTCTTTGACCAGTTTAGTGGCTTTAACCGGATCTAACCGCTTTCGTTCTTCCCCTTCAACCGGGGATGATTTTGCACTTTGACCGAGAATGTCCGGAATATCAAATGCGGCGTGAATCATCGCATTCAATGGCTGATATGAATTGTCAATCGATCCGAGCGTTCCGAGCAGTCCTTTCGCTCTACGCTGGGCATCTGCTTCTTCCTGGTCCGGGCGCTCATCATAATAGCTGCGGTAATAGGGCTGCTTATCCGGCGATAATCTAACCCTGGCAAAGACCGCATCACGTTCGTCAAACCGCGTTACCTCTCCCGCCAGATGGCCCGCTGCTCCAGCCAGTGCCTCTCGGTTTGTGCGTGCCGGTATGAGAAGCGACAGCCCCAGACAGATGAGAAGTCCGACAACCATTTCAGGTATGAAGCGAAGTTGGGGGCTCCAGAGGATTATAGGGATCAGGATCACGAAGAAGATAAGTATGCCTGCAGCCACCTTACTGGCCCGTTTTTCTTTCTCACGCAGGCATTCTGATAGAAACACCGCACTCAGGACAAGGGCACCAAGATTGCAAAGAAGAACGAGGGTGTGCATGAGAAGCCTCTGGGTTAATTCATTGAGTTGGGAAGGAAGGTCACAATTTGGGGGAAAATGATAAGGACAACGATACAAACCAGCATGGCCCCCCAAAACGGTATCACTCCTTTGAACATGGTGTTCATGGGGATATCCCGGGCAACTCCATGGAGTACGAAAACGTTGACGCCAACCGGTGGCGTGATCAGACTCATCTCCATGGTCAGGGTAATGATGATGCCAAACCACACCGGGTCGAATCCCAATTGAACAATGATCGGAAAGACAATTGGAACCGCCAGCACCATGATTGAAAGCCCTTCCATAAAACAACCGAGAATGATGAAGACACCAATGATCAGTGAAAGTACCACATAGCGATTCAGGTTCATGTCAACCACTGTACGGGCAAGCTGGTCGGGGATCTGGCTCAGAGTGAGAAAGTATTGAAAGATCATGGCTCCGATCAAGATGGCAAAAATCATTGCCGTGGCAGAGGTTGTGTCTTTCAGGGAGCCGACGAAATTTGACCAGTTCAATCGTTTTTTCAGTGCCATCAGCACAAACGCCCCAAATGCTCCGGCACCGGCTGCTTCGGTTGGCGTCAGCCAGCCGGTATACAAACCTCCTATGACCGCTATAAAGAGTGCAAAGGGACCCAGGGTCGATTTTAAAGCGATAATTTTTTCGGCTGGCGCGAATTTCGGCCCTGGAGCTCCAATCTCCGGTCTGATGCGCACCAGAATATAGATAGTAAGAATAAATAAAAGGGTGAGCACGATTCCAGGAATGATACCTGCTATGAAAAGAGCGCTGATGCTCTGTTCAGTCAGAATTCCGTATAAGATCAATACTGAACTCGGTGGAATCAGGATTCCCAGCGTTCCGCCTGCGGCGATGCAGCCTGTGGCCAATGCATCCGAGTATTTTAATTTTTGCATCTCGGGCAGAGCGATGGTGCCAAACATCGCTGCCGTTGCCAGTGAAGATCCTGAAATGGCTGCAAAACAGGCACAGGCGCCAACGGTTGCCATGGACAG
Source organism: Desulfocapsaceae bacterium (assembly GCA_051010975.1). GTDB lineage: Bacteria > Desulfobacterota > Desulfobulbia > Desulfobulbales > Desulfocapsaceae > JABDQA01. The sequence goes on along the minus strand of JBPCUV010000190.1, from coordinate 3,757 downwards.
TCCGCCGGGCAGATAACCGATCCAGCGGTAGAGCATTGCGTAAATCTCGGAGCCTAATCGGGCATGGTTGGCGAATTGACCCATCAGCAGAAATAGGGGAATAACGCTTAGGGTATAATGGGCGGCGGTTTTGTATGGTTCGATTCCGAGGACAGCAAAACCGGATTCAAATGAATTGAGAATCCAGAAACCCAGAAATCCGACCAGAGCCATGGCGAAACCTATCTGCATCCTGAGGGCGAGCAGGATGAACAGGGAGACGATGCCTAGGATTCCAATCCAGATCGGGTCCATAGGGCAAATACCTCAGACAGGCAGGAAATTGTTTTAATCAGCAGGATCAAGGCCAGCAGCGCAGAGCCAAAAGCGGCGATAAACACAAAAGGATAAATCGGTATTGCCAGATCGATCGATACCTCCTGCCACTCTCTAATTTCGATTCCGTGCCTGAAAGTCGAGAAGGCGACCAGGCAGAAAAGAATGAAGCTGAGAGATTGGGTCAGGGTATCGGCAAGCGCTTGCACCTTCGGAGTGCACCTGCTCATGATCAGATCGATTTTAATGTGACCGTCCTTTACCTGGCATTGAGCCAATGAGCAGAACACTACGATGGCCATCATCATCTCGGTCATCTCTCCGCAGCCGATGATGGTTATGTTGGTAAACTTTCTCAGCAGAACGTCGACCATGGTCATAACCATCATCACAAAGAGCACAGCCCAGGAAATCCGGTCCAGGCCGGCCGCGAGACGCAGCAATCCTTTTTTAAATCCTGAATTTGGTCTAGTCACCGCTTGATTCGATTTCTAAATACAAGAGTTGTTACTTAGTTGCTGCCGTTACCACGTCGTCGAGAATCTGCTGGGCATTCATCTTTTTCTCATTTTTAGCCACCCAGTCATCACGCATACCCATGGTACCTTCCCGCAGTTTTGTTTTCTCTTCGTCGCTAAAGGTGTGGAAGGCGATTCCTTTGGTGATGGCCATTTTGAAATTTTCCAGATCTTCGTAATCAAATGCCCGAGCTGCAGCGATACCGAAACTGGGGGGTGTGGCCTGATCAATAGCTTTCTTTGCATCCTCTGGCAGGGAGTCCCACTTCTTCTTGTTCATCAGAACGACCATCAAAGCGCCGGAGTAATTGAGCTCGGTCATATGCTTGACAACACCGACAAGCTTGTAGCGATTAAGGGCTGAGTAGGCAGTAAAAGCCCCATCGACCACCCCCTTCTGGAGCATGATGTTGAGTTCATCCACTGTCTTGCCAACCGGATTGCCACCCAGCATCTTTACGCCTTCGGTTTCGACCGCGTTGCCGGTGCGTATTTTCAATCCTTTGAAATCCGCGGCTGAAGCAATCGGCTGTTTGACGGTAAAGACCTGGCTCATCGGTGCGGCGGTGAACCAGAGCACTTTGAACTGTTTGTAATCCTCGGCAAAATCTTTTTCGAACAGTTCATACATTACTTCAGTCTGCTGAACGGCATCGGAAAACAGAAACGGCAGGTCGAACACGCTGCTGCGCTGAAACCGACCTCTGACGTAGGCGGGAATAACAAAGCCTATATCGGTTATACCGTTGCTTATAGCGTCAACCATGGTTTTGGGATTGCCCAAGGTACCGCCGGGGAAAATTTTCACCGTAACTTTTCCGTCCGTCAATTCAGCTACCTTTTCGGCAAAGGGTTCGAAGGCCATGCGGTGCTGAACATGCATGGTCGGCATGAAGTGGGCCAGTTTCAATTCGATTGTCTCGGAGAAACCAGACACCGAGGTAGAGACAATCGTGCCAAATAAAACTACTAGTGAGACAAACAGGGGGACAAGCTTTCTCATGATGATACCTCCTTCAGATTTAATGAATGTCGGTAACACGGGCTTATAATGAGGAACCGGTCAGATCTGGAAATGAATTGGCAATATGATCGGCTCCTTACAGCATGAGTCAGGAACTACAACGAAAACACCGCATGTGTCAAGGTCAAACAGGGTTGGTACGATTTTGCAGTAAAAGAACTTTTACTGTCAGGCAGCTTTGGATTCCCCCGGGTTTTTACCCAGAATAATCATGCCGAGAACTTCATCTTTGGTGACCTGGCTGGTCTGCTGGGTGCCGACCAGTTTACCGTTTTTGATTACCGAAACGCGATCTGCCAGATCGAAGACGTCGTGTAGGTCGTGACTGATAAGGAAGATGCCGATGCCTTCACTCTTCAATTGTTTGATCAACTCGGCAACCATCGCTGTTTCATGGGGGCCGAGGGCAGCGGTCGGCTCATCCATGATCAGTATTTTGGCATTGAAATAGATAGCTCGGGCAATGGCCACCGACTGTCGTTGGCCACCCGACATGTTGCGTACAGGGTCTTTGATGTTGGTGAAATTGGGGTTGAGGCGCTGGATCACCTTACGAGCCTCGTTTTCCATGGCCCCGTCATCGAGAGTGCCGAAACCCGTCATGATTTCTCTGCCGAGAAACAAATTTGCCGGTGCGTCGAGATTGTCTGACAGGGCAAGGGTCTGGTAGATGGTTTCAATTCCGTAGCGGCGGGAATCACGGGGACGTCTGATATCGACCTTTTGACCATTGATCAAAATATCGCCCTCATCGCAGGGGATGGCACCGGAGAGGCTCTTCATCAAAACGGTTTTACCCGCGCCGTTGTGGCCAAGAACTCCTACAACTTCCCCGGGCATCAAGTCGATGGAAACACCCTGTACTGCATGAACACCGCCGAAACGTTTGTGGATGTTGCGCATTTCCACGAGTGGAACTTGAGTATTCACAGCTGCCTCTAGCGTTTATTTTTATTGTACATGACGTCAAACCAGACGGCCAGAATCAGGACAAGCCCGATGACGACCTGCCGCATGGCACTGGTCACTCCCATAAGTACCATGCCCGACTCGAGTGACTGCATGATCACCGCCCCCAGGATAGCCCCAGTTATGGTACCGACACCTCCCGCCAGAGAGGTGCCGCCGATAACCGCAGCGGCAATGACGTTTAGTTCGGCCATGGTTCCCATCGAGTTGGCGCCGGCATTTAAGCGGGCGGTGGTAATCACCGCAGCAACACCGCAGAGGATGCCCATGACCATGAAGATAAACATGGTGACTCTAGGCACATTTATACCTGATAGCTCGGCAGCCTCAGGATTACCGCCAATGGCAAAGACGTAGCGGCCGAACTTGGTGACTTTGGTCAGTAGCGTCATGATCACCACGACCCCGATAAGGATAAGAACCGGGATTGGTATCCCCCGGGGGATCTCGGTACGGGGTTTATAGTACGAGTTCATCACCATAACGAAGCCGCAGACCAGTCCAATGCCGATAAGGAGCATCACCAGTTCAGCCCAGCGGGCTTTGGGTTTGAAACCGTATTTTTTCTTTCGAGCTCTGCTTCTGAAGGTACTCAAAATCATCAGTAGGATACAGGCCAGTCCGAACACCCAACTCCAGGTGGCCCCGATCGAACCGTTAATACCTCCCCCTAGAAGCTGATATGTTTTATCCATCGGTGCTACTGTTCTGCCGTCGGTTACCAGATAAGCGCCACCACGGAATATCAGAAGACCGCCAAGGGTCACGACAAATGCAGGTACACCTCGATATGCCACCCACCACCCCTGCCAGATACCGACAACAGCACCAAGCGCCAGCCCGCAGAGGACGGTCAGAGGCCAGTTCCAGGCAGCTCCGAGGGTAAATACATGCACCTGCAGATAGGCGATGACCATTCCGGTGAAGCCCA
>JBPCUV010000189.1:0-3258 GCA_051010975.1 Desulfocapsaceae bacterium | reverse complement strand
TTTAAGCCGATGGCTGAGGAACCTCCGCAAGCCCAGAACCTGGTAGTGAAATCCAACAAGGTGCCGGTTCTTAAGAAGCAGGAGCTGAAAAAAAAGAAGATCCTTTCTGAAACCTCTCAGAGTATGGAGACAAGGCCGGTTCGGCCCCAGGGCGAAGCCTCTGGTTCGATGGGAGTGCTACCCCCTCAGACTACTCAGGCCGAAATTAGCGCCCGGACCCTTAGTTTCGAAGCACAAGCCGATGACCTGGCAAAACAAAAACAGCTGAGTTCTCTGCATGTCAAAGCCCGGGAAGCGATGCGGCAGGGGAGGCTGATTCAGCCGGAGGGGCAGAGCGCCCAAGCCTATTTCAACGAGATCCTGTTCCTTGCTCCCGATGATAAGGTGGCGATTAAAGGACTTACACTCATCTGCGAAAAATACAGCGAGCTGGCAGAAGAATCTTTGGTCAACAAGGAGTTCGGCAGGGCCGAAGAGTATGCTGCTGATGGGCTGAGTGTTATTCCAAATTACCGGCGGCTGATAGAGGTGAGAAGCCGCATCGAACGAGAGCGTCAGGAGCATATTTACGAGCTCTCCGAGAAAGCCCGATTGTGCCTGGAGGCAAATAAATTATCCACACCTGCCAATGATTCCGCCTATTTCTATTACCACGAGATTGCCCGCCTTGAACCGGATAACCCGCTGGTTCGGAAAGGCTATAAAAATATTGCCGATGGCTATGCAAAGATGGCCGAGCAGGCCTTTCGTGATTTTGATTATAAATCGGCGGAGGTATATGTCAGACGCGGGCTGCAGATCATTCCAGATCACTACTATCTGTTGTCATTAAAAGAGGAACTTGGTCGCAGCGATCTTGGCAGGGTCGGTCACAGCATGAAGAAAAAACTCAATAAGTTTCTGTCTGACTAGCGCTCATCCGAAGATTCTTCGCCAGATCCTTGAAAACAGGCCACCGCTGTAATCGCGACTCACCGCTGTGCCCATGTAGGATGGACTATCCTTGGGATCTCCCTTGGCCTTGTCGATCAACTCACGATACTCGGCTGTGTCAAGATAGCGGGTCTTTTCATCGACATCTTCGGTCTCTTGATGATCGGTCTGCTGATCAAGGTCGGACCGGTCAAAGAGCAGCGTGTGTTTACCGACCAGGATGACGTCATTATTTCTCAGGCCATGGGCGGAGACTAGATTTTCGTTGACAAAGGTGCCGTTTGTGCTCTGAAGATCTTTGATGATAAAGCTGGCGGATACCGACTCGATTCTCGCGTGGTTTGAAGAGACTGCCAGATTGTCTATGACAATGTCATTGGACTCATTTCTACCAATGGTGAGGGTTTGCCCGATTCCGATCTGATATCTGTCCAACACCGAGTCTTTATATTTGAGCGTAATTACCGGCATGTTTACTCCCCGTCGAAGCTGTTGGTGAATATCTGCTGTCAGGATCCGCTTTAAAAAACGCTTGTATCAGCCTAACATATTTGCGATTGTCATTAAAGAAAAGATGTCTAACTTCTTTATTGTTTCCGTGAATTGACCTTCGGATACCTGTGATGTACCATTGCCGAAGCGGCTCACTGGACCATTGTTTGGGGATATTGAAAAATAATATAAATATCAGAAAATTAGACTGACAAACATGACTGATCACAAGAATATATTGGGATCACCGCTGCAGGTCTGCAGCCTCGATCCGCTCACCGGGTTTACCCGGGAGGGCAGTTGCAAGGTAACGGCCGAAGATGTCGGTGTGCACGGGGTCTGTGTAGTGGTCTCCGAGGAATTCCTCGACTTCTCAAAACGGGTCGGCAATGATTTGAGCACCCCGATGCCGCTTTACGGCTTTGAAGGATTAAAGCCCGGTGATCGCTGGTGCCTGTGCGCCTCACGCTGGCGTGAAGCGCTGGAGCATGGGATGGCTCCACCGGTCGATCTGATGGCCACCCACCAATCGGCGCTTGACTATGCAACGCTGGCAGATTTTCTGCTCCATTCGATCGGTTCGACCACTTAAGGTCTTTCGGTCAGCCGATACGAAAGTAAACAATGAAACTACCGAAGAAGACCTACTTCCTCATATTTCGGCCAAGCTGAAAAGAGAATAATGTAACTAAATGGAAAGAATTTCAGTCATTATTATTGCAGTATTGCTGGGGGTCGGTTTTTACGTCTGGTTTTCAAGGGCGATCAATAAAAAGCCGCTACAGGACTTCGTTCACAACAATCTTTGGCTGCTGCATCCCAACTCGATCTGCTACTGGCGAACAGCCATGGCTATGGTTGGTCTGTTTCTCTATTTTTTCAGCGGACATGAGAATATTGCCATCATCATCTTCACTTTCGCTGCCATACTCGACGGCGTTGACGGGGTCGTTGCCAGAAAGTGCAATCTTGGTTCGAAACTTGGAGAGTGGCTTGATCCGCTGTGTGACAAACTGACGTATCTGCCGCCGTTGATTGGTTTTGCCTACAAAGGAATCATCTCTGTCAAACTGATCTGGATTCTGGTGATCATCGAACTCTTCGGTCAGTTTCTGGCTCGCAGGGTTCTGAATGTGTTGAAGACCTCAGGGGCTGCCAATAATTTCGGCAAGATCAAGGCGATAATCTGTTTCGGGTTGGTTATCTTTTGTGCACTTCTCGATGATATTCCTGATATTCCAAATGTCTACAATATTGGCGATGAGGTACTGGTGGGCTGCATCATCTTGGCCTCGGCATCCATCGTATTCAAGTTCGTCCCCAACCGGCTCTATGCCGATATCCTCTCGACCCTGAATTTTATCTGTGGCATTACCAGCCTGATATTGACGTATCAAAACTACTTTGCCTGGGCCATCTGTATCATTATCATGGGGCAGCTGTTCGATCTGTTCGACGGCAGGATGGCGGAGAAGCATGGCGGCACAAAAATCGGTCCCTTGATGGATGATATTGCCGATTTTGTCAGTTTCGGGTTGGCACCGGCCTATATGATCTTTAAATCAGGCGGGGCCTTAGCCTGGCTGTTCGCGGCAGTATATCTTGCCGGGGTGGCTTTCAGGCTGATTCGTTTCGTGGCAGTAGACAAGAAGCGGACTGATCTACCAGACGGCATTTTCAACGGCTTACCGAGTCCGGCTGGGGCGCTTATCGTCCTCGGCAGTGTCCTGGTGGTAGAATATCCACCGCTGCTCTGGGGAGGGGCCGCAGTTTCGGTGGCGTTGATGGTGAGTCATCTGCAGTTTGCCCATTTTGGCCGGGTGATTATCCAGC
>JBPCUV010000188.1:0-3597 GCA_051010975.1 Desulfocapsaceae bacterium | reverse complement strand
AAATGCCGATTTTTCGATACCCATTATAAAATTTTTTATTATCCTTTTACCGACAGGAGACCGATCGGTCTCCTGTCGGTAAAAGGATAATAAAAAATTTTATAATGGGTATCGAAAAATCGGCATTTAGAGGAAGATGAGATAACCGAAGATGCCGTAATCACCAACACTTCATTACACAGGAGTCACTCATGGACAAAGAAATTGGATTTGAAATGGCAGCATCGAACATCAGGTTCGGTAACGGGGTTACTGCGGAAGTTGGTATGGACCTCAAAGATCTCGGAGTAAAAAAGGTTATGGTCGTCACCGATGCGAACGTCGCTAAACTCCCGATGATGCAGACGGTGATCAAGTCCCTGGATGACGAGGGGGTTGAATATTTGTTGTACAAAGACGTACGGGTGGAGCCGACCGACACCTCGTTTAAGGCGGCCATAGACTTTGCCGTGGACAACAACGTGGACTCTTTTGTCGCCTTGGGGGGTGGTTCGGTTATCGATACGGCGAAAGCGGCCAATCTGTATTCAACCTATCCAACTGATGATTTTCTCCTCTATGTCAATGCCCCCATCGGTAAAGGAAAGCCGGTGCCCGGCCGCCTGAAACCACTTTATGCCATTCCGACCACGGCTGGAACGGGCAGTGAGACCACTGGGGTTGCAATTTTCGATCTCGAGGAGATGCACGCCAAGACCGGTATCGCCTCGCGTATGCTGAAGCCGACGCTTGGCATAGTTGACCCCATGAACATGGTTTCCATGCCGCCGATGATCACCACATCAACAGCCCTTGATATTCTGACCCATGCAGTGGAGTCCTATACCGCTATAGAATATACCAATAGGCCCAGGCCGGAACGTCCTATCCTTCGTCCTGCCTACCAGGGCGCTAACCCGATCAGCGACATGTGGTCGATCAAAGCGATGGAGATCATGGCGGAAAATTTTGCCACGTCGGTGGAAGATCCGAACAATCTAGAGGCTCGGGGAATGATGGCTCTGGCTGCAACTTTTGCCGGAGTCGGGTTTGGTAACGCCGGGGTGACCCTGCCGCACGGGATGTCGTATCCGGTATCCGGTCTGGTCCGTGAGTATATCGCCCCGGACTACATTTCAGATCACCCGATCGTCCCCCACGGATTATCTGTTGCGATCAATGCCCCGTCGGTATTCCGGTTTACAGGCCCCTCGAGTCCGAAACGCCACCTGGAAGCCGCCAGAGCTTTAGGCATTGATGTAAGCGGTGCCAAGGATGAAGACGCGGGTGAGGTTCTGGCCCAGGCGATGATCGGCTACTTCAAGCGTTTCAACGTGCCCAACGGACTCAAGGCAGTAGGTTTCACCGAAGCCGACATACCGAAGCTCGTCGAGGGGACCCTGCCTCAGCACCGCGTTACCAAGCTGTCTCCGAGACCGGCAGGACCAGAAGAGCTTACCGAACTGTTCAAAGGGGCTATGCAATACTGGTAAGAGGTAATACTGGTGGAGTGAACGAATGGTACGGTTATCATGCAGAACATTGCCCTAGCGAAGTGCCGGTCTTCATCCCCACCGATTATAAGCGATGATTCCCCCCGGAAATCAATTTCGCGGGGAATCATCGTCCCTGTTCCCTTCTGATACCTAGCAAGGGAATATAAGTACCTTTAGACAAGGTATCTGGAAGTCTCATCCCCAAAAAGAAAATATTCTGTGAGGTGCCAACCGAAGGCTTCTAACCAGGCACATCCACATTCACTGATATTTGTGCTTCTGCCTTATGAAACGGTTCCCGCACGCATGTTTCATTGAGAATTTTCTCATCGTTGAGTTAACATACCACTGATCAAAAACCTGAAATGGGTCTAGCCATCGTGAAGAAAGAAATCGTCAAAGAACTTGTTGAAATTGTTGGAGAAATTAACGTCACAACTGAGAATGCTGATAAAATAACGCACTCCTATGATGCCACACAGAAAAGATACCTTCCCGATGCTGTCGTTTATGCAAGTACTGTTGAAGAGGTAAGCAAAGTTGTCAAAGCGGCAAACAAATGGAAAATACCACTCTTGCCCCGCGGGGCGGGATCCGGCTTCACCGGTGGCACCCTTCCGATACAGGGAGGGATTGTACTTGTTCTAACTAAAATGGATAAGATCCTTGATATCGATGTTGATAACCTTGTAGCAAAGGTGGAACCGGGGGTGGTAACCGCTGAGTTGCAGAGGCAGGTGGAAAAACTAGACTTATTCTATCCGCCGGACCCGGCCTCAAAGGAATTCAGTACCTTGGGAGGCAACGTAGCCGAGTGCGCGGGGGGCCCCCGCTGCGTAAAATATGGCGTGACAAAGGATTACATACTTGGCCTTGAGGTAGTCACTCCTACCGGAGATATCATCAAGACTGGAGGAGAGACCCTGAAAAACGTGGTTGGTTACGACCTTACTAGGCTGTTTGTCGGTTCAGAGGGCACCCTTGGAATTATCACCAAGATAATCATCAAGCTGTTACCCAAGCCGGCGGCTAAGAAAACCATGCTCATCTTCTTTGACTCCATCGATGGTGCAGCAAAGTCGGTCTCAGCGATTATCAGAGAAAAGATTATTCCCGCAACCCTCGAATTCATGGATGTGGCAACCATAAACTGCATACGCGGCAAGAGTGATATAACCATCTCCGAGGCCTGTCAGGCGATATTGATAGTTGAGGTTGATGGTGACCCAGAAATTCTCGATAAACAAGCGCAGAAGATTCTCTCCATTATTGAACAATTCGGTATTCTTGACACCCGGATTGCCGATACCGAGGAAGAGTCAGAAAAAATCTGGGAGGTGAGACGGGTGGTCAGCCCAAGTCTGAAGAAAATAAATCCCGACAAATTCAATGAGGATATCGTTGTTCCGAGATCCAAGGTGCCGGATATGATCCGGGCCTTGGAAAAGATATCAGCCGCCCACAAGGTGCCGATAGTAAATTTCGGTCACGCCGGTGACGGCAACATTCATGTCAACATCATGGCCAACATGGAGCAGGAGGGAATGGCAGGTATCGTGGAGACGGTGATGGATGAGGTGTTTGAGGCCGCCATTGGCTTCCGCGGCTCGATTTCAGGAGAACATGGTATTGGCGTGGCAAAGTCAAAATACATGGAAATGGAACTCGATCCGTCCACCATTATGTATATGAAAACGATCAAAAAGGCCCTTGATCCTCTTAATATTCTCAATCCCGGGAAAATATTTCTGGAGCACTCTGATGTTGCATAACCTCCTGCAAAGGTCATGACTATGGATCGCAATAAGAGTGTCAAAGACTTTGAGAGCGTCATTCGTGAATGCGTTAAGTGCGGCTTGTGTCAGGCCCACTGCCCAGCCTATCTGGCTACCAGGAAGGAGGGAAGTGTCGCTCGGGGGAAAATTGCCCTGGCAGCAGCTCTGCTTGATCGGGAGGCAGGACTCGAAAAGAGACTGCAGCAGGATATCAGCATGTGTCTTATGTGCGGTTCCTGTGTGAACACGTGTCCCAATAAAGTTCCTACTAATGAGATCGTCGGGGCAATCCGTAGGGAAGTTACCGACAATCAGGGCTTGTCCCCCATTGGTAAAGGCGTATCAAC
>JBPCUV010000187.1:0-2601 GCA_051010975.1 Desulfocapsaceae bacterium | reverse complement strand
TTCCAGGCAGTGTTGCTCCTGCTCATTCCCAAAATGATGAAAATAAAATCCAGTATGAGATTCAGCGCAGACTGGATGCAGGAGAAAAACCAAACAAATTGATAGATGAAAAGAGCCCTTACCTGCTGCAGCACGCTTTTAACCCCGTAGATTGGTATCCCTGGGGTGAGGAGGCTTTTAGTCTCGCTGAGCGGGAGGATAAACCGATTTTCCTTTCTATCGGTTACTCAACCTGCCATTGGTGTCATGTCATGGCTGATGAGTCCTTCGAGAGTGATGAGGTGGCAGCACTGCTCAACCAGCATTTTGTCAGTATCAAAGTGGACAGGGAGGAGAGACCTGACATTGACCAGATGTATATGCTTGCGACCCAGGCGATGACGGGTAGCGGCGGCTGGCCAATGTCCGTGTTTCTATTACCTGATGGCAGCCCGTTCTATGCGGGGACCTATTTTCCTCCTGAATCAGCCTATAATCGTCCCGGCTTCAAGGAATTGTTGACAGCTATCAACAAAGCCTGGACCGAGAAGAGGGACGATATTGAAAGAGCCGCCGGGCAAATGGTCGCTTCTCTTGAGAGAGCTGCCGGCTACTCTTCTGAGTTGTTAAATGACAAAGTCGTCAGGCAGGGCTACTCGATTCTAGAAGAAAACTACGATGGGGCAGAAGGCGGCTTCGGGACCTCACCCAAGTTTCCCCGGCCAGTGGTTCTCTCCTTTCTTTTTGACTATTTCGTGTCAACGGGGGAAAGCAAGGCAAAACAAATGGCCCTGCATACCCTTGATAAAATGGCAGCTGGGGGCATGAATGATCAGCTGGGTGGAGGTTTCCATCGTTATTCCGTCGATAATCACTGGTTTGTGCCGCATTTTGAAAAGATGCTCTACGACCAGGCCCAGCTCGCCAACTCCTATCTTGATGCCTACCAGATAACGCGGGACGAGAGCTACTCACAAACGGCTCAGCAGATAATTGCCTATCTCCTGCGAGACATGCGGGATCCCAATGGAGGATTTTACTCTGCTGAAGATGCCGACAGTGACAATCCCTATGCCATGGGGGAACATGGAGAAGGAGCATTCTATTTATGGACTCAAGAAGAGATTGTTAGAATACTTGGGGCTGAAGCCGCAAAAATCTTTAATTACAGCTACGGGGTAATGGAGCATGGCAACGTAGAGCAGGACCCTGCAGCTGAGTTTACCGGCAGAAATATCCTTTACCGCAGATATGATATTGACCAGTCGTCTGCCGCTCTCGGTCTGGACAGAGAGTTAGTTGAAAAAAGTATCGATTCTTCGAAGGCAATACTGTTAAAGACGCGTGAACTGCGCCAGCGACCCCATCTCGATGATAAAGTTATCACGGGTTGGAATGGCCAGACCATAGGAGCACTGGCAAGGGGCAGCATGGTTCTGCAAGACCCGCAGCTCCTCGAGGAAGCAGTGCAGACTGCCTCATTTGTCAAACAACATCTCTACGATAAGGGGGCGCAGACCTTACATCGTCGGTATCGAAACGGGGAAGCCGGTTTGCCGGGTCAACTTCACGATTACACCTATATGGCTGCAGGATTGCTTGAGTTGTATCAGGCAAGTCACGATCAAAAATGGCTTAAATGGGCGATCGAGTTGACGCAGAAACAGATGGAGCTTTTCTGGAATGAAGATGGCGGCTATTTTTTTGATAGCGTCGACGATCCCACCCTCAAGGTGAGGATGAGGGCGGAATACGACGGTGCCGAACCGGCGGGCAATTCGGTGGCTGCTCTCAATCTGTTGCGCTTGGGGCAGCTCCGGAACAACACGCAATGGCTTGAAAAGACTCGCCGCTTGATAGAGTCATTCAGCGATACCATTAATCGGTACCCGCCAGCGTTACCTCTAATGCTTACAGCCTGGAAAAGACTTAGTTCAAAACCGACACAGGTAGTGATTGCCGGAACTCGAGATGGCCAAGACACCAGAACTCTTCTTGAGGTGGTACAAAAGAATTTTGATCCTGCCCGTCTGGTTTTGTTGGCAGATGGTGAGGAAAACCAAGCCTACCTTGCTGAAAAATTGGTGTTTCTGGAATCTGTCAAGGCAATTGACGGCGTGGCGACGGCTTATGTCTGCACTGATTTCGTCTGCCAGATACCTGTCACTGACCCACAGAGCCTTCAGCGACAACTGGGGGGGGAACAAGTCAAGATGAAACTGGTCAGGTGAGAATCCCAAATTCGTCGCTAAAGCTGTCTGTTCCAGCTGCCAGTATGATCCGCTTTGCCCAGAAGTTTGCCTTGAGGCAATTTTATGAATACTAATGAACGTCAGGCAACAATCTGCAATAATCAATCTCAGCAAAACAAGGAGATTTTACCATGCCAAGCTACAAACTTACCTATTTTGATATCGACGGAGGACGTGCTGAACCGATCCGAATTGCATTTCATGCGGCTGGAATAGATTTTGAGGACCACCGAATATCGTTTCCCGAATTTGGTGAGATGCGGTCAACCACACGTTTCAATTCAGTACCTGTACTCGAAATCGATGGGGCCCAGGTAACTCAATCAAACGCCATGAGTCGTTATGTAGGAAAGATGGCAGGCCTTTATCC
>JBPCUV010000186.1:0-6509 GCA_051010975.1 Desulfocapsaceae bacterium | reverse complement strand
CATTTCCGACGGCGCGCTGATCGGTGTCACGCGTGTAGTTGTTTCCTGTTCCATAAGCTGGTTGCTGGTAGACTTTTTATTGCGCGTTATTCTTTATATCTTTTATCAGTTCGGGGACTTTTTTCTTGGTCATCGGACCCTGCACATCTTCATTGATCGTCAATACCGGCGCAAGTCCGCAACAGCCGATACATCTTACTTCATCGAGAGTGAACATCATGTCCTCGGTGGTTTCACCGCACTTGACGCCGAGCAATGGTTCAAAAGCCTCGATGATGCCCTCGGCGCCTCTTACGTGGCATGCGGTTCCGGTACAGACGGTTATTTTGTATTTGCCGATCGGATCGAGACTGAAGAGATTGTAGAAGGTGGCAATACGGAAGATCTTGGAGAGAGGCATGTCCATTTCTTTTGAGACCTGGCGCAGCACCGCTTCCGGTAGATAGTTGAAGGTCGCGCTGACATCGTGGAGAATTGGCAGGATCGGTCCCGGGTTGTCTCGGTGCTTGTCGACGATATCGAGGACCTGATTTTTCTGCTTGCGGTCGAGCTTTGGAGTTTTCTTGTCCTCGGCCACCTGTATGTTGCCCTCACGTTCAAAGGTCCATTTCGCACGGGTGTCGAAAGCATCACTTTCGGACATGCCTTTGACGGTGCTGATCAGATCGGGGACAAACAGTTCGATATCTTCCTTGACCTTAACCTGGCAGGCGAGCCGGGTGCCTCTTTCCTGTTCATCTTTACTTATGAACATTTCTTCGGTGGGCAGAATATCGCCGCCGCCACTCTTGACGTTGAGCTTACAGAAACCGCAGCTGCCTCGTCCGGCACAGGATGCTGGTATCTCCATGCCCTGGTCGATCAGAATCGACAGCAGTGTTGAGCCGCCCTGGACGGTGAACTCCTTGTCCCCGTCTTCGTCCGCCACGGAGACTTTACAATCGCCGTAGGAGACAAGCAATTTGTCGGCAATCAGAAGAATAACGGTCAGGGTAAAAAGTATCGCGGTAATTATCCCGATAGGAATTAGCGTTTCCATAATTATTCCGCAGGGGCTCCCATGGGTTCAGGTGATGATAAAAAAGTGGGTTTCATTTTTCTACGGTATACAATTTTCCAGTTTCAAACCATACCGCTGAAGCCCATAAAGGCCAGCGCGATGATTCCGGTAATTATCATTATGATACCAGGGCCCTGAAGCCCTTTGGGCACCTTGCCGATGAGGTCGAGTTTTTCATAAATTGCGGCGACCATGATCATCGCCAGCCAGAAGCCGATGGCGGCCGAGATCGAATAGACCACTGTCTGGATGTACGATAGGTTGTCAACCGTGGTGACCTTCAGCGAAATGAAAAGTACGGTACAGTTCACTGTGATCAGCGGCAGGAAAATTCCGAACGATGCCTGAAGGGCCGGAAAGAACCGCTCCATAATCATTTCCACCAGCTGTACGCAGGCGGCAATGACGATGATGAAGACGATGTACTGAATGATTTGGCTGCCGGTGGCCTCGAGAACCTGATAGATAACCCAGTTGGCAGAAGAAGTCAGAGTGACCACAAAAATGACCGCTGCACCCATGCCGAAAGCGGTGGTCAGACTTCGGGACAGCGCCACGAAGGGACACATGCCCAGCAGATAGAAGAGTGCCACATTCTGGATCAGCAGTGCGGTAATGAAGATCGATAACAATGATGTTTCGCCCATGGTAACGCCCTTGTGCTTGTCTTATTAATCAGCCTTTGCCCGGCGGTTCTATTCCCGCCGCGGTTCTGGTTATCCAGAGGAACACGCCCAGTACGAAAAAGGCCCCGGCTGGAGCCGCCATAACGACCCAGTCAACCCAGCCGCTCGGGGTTACATTGACCCCGAGCAGGGTGCCGAAGGCGAAAATTTCCCTGAAGATGGCAATGGCCATCAGTGTGTAGGTGTAGGCAAATCCGTTTGCCAACGCATCAATCAGGGCTAGTTTGGGCGGGTTCTGTACAAAGAAAGCCTCGGCCCGGCCCATGATGATACAGTTGGTGATGATCAGTGGAACGTAGGGGCCCATTGCCTCACTCACCGTTGGCCAATAGGCTTTGAGCACAAGATCGACAATGGTCACACCCGAGGCGATGGTGATCATGTAGATGATGATGCGAACCCGCGACGGTATGATTTTCCTCAGCAGGGAAATAATCACGGCAGTGATGATCAGGACGAAAATGACACCCGCGCTCATGGCGATGGCGTTTTCCACCTTGTTCGATATGGCCAGGGCGGAGCAGATGCCAAGGGTCGCCGAGCTGATCGGGTGTTCCCGCCAGATCCCGTTCTTGATGGTTTTGGCGCCTTTTTTTCCGAAAGTTTCTTTTAAGTTCATGTTCTACTGACCCATCAGAGTTTTGGTTGCTTTAATATTCTCGTTGAGCAGTCTTTCCAGTGCGTTGCAGGTCAGAGTGGCCCCGGTGATCGCATCGACTTCATTGTCGGCTGAGGCGGTTCCGGCGGCGACGATCATAAGTTCGGGAATGACTTTCTTATCCCTGAAATTGTTCAGGTTGTCAGCGGCCAGCACCCGACTTCCCAGACCTGGGGTTTCGCTCTGCTGGATGATGGCAATCCCCTTGATTGCTTCCTTGTCCGGGGACAGGGCAATAACGCCGCTCATCGGTCCCTGGGAGGCGGGTCCGGCAAAGGCGAAGGCGATACTGCCGTCCTCGGCGGTGTAGATGGTTTTGCCGTCGATCTCTTCAGCCTTAACGTTGGTGGTGAAAATCTCTTCGATGGTGTCGGCCTCATAGGGAATTACCAGGGCTTCGAGAACTTTTTTTCGTTTTTTCTCAATCAAATATTTTTCGATCCTGGGGCCGGTCATGGTGTCGACTGCCACCAGCGCCGTGGACCAGAAAATGCCGAACACCAGGACGAAGCTGATCATCTTGATTTTATCTATCACGCCATCTCTCCAGACTTGATCTTTGACACTTAACTCTCTTGGGTTTCCGCGCTTCGATAGCGCAGCTGAAGTACAATATGGTCAATTAACGGTGTAAATGAGTTCATGATCACTATGCTGAACATCACCCCCTCGACATAGCCGGAGAAGACGCGGATCAGAACAGTCAGAAGTCCGCAGCCGATGCCGAAGATAAATTTCCCGGGTACGGTGAACGGTGAAGTCACCGGATCACAGGACATGAACATGGCACCAAACAATACCGAGCCTCCGAGCAGGTGGAATAGGGCAAAGCTAAATGCGGACGCACCACCCTCAGCAGTAATTGGTGACCAGCCGAGTAGGCCGGCGATGAACGCAAAGATGAACACCGAGGCGAGATATGACACCGGAACCCGCCAGTTGCTCACCCTGGTGAGCATCAGAAATATTCCGCCGACGATAATACCGAGCCGGAATGTCTCACCCACACTGCCGGACGGGATTCCCATTAAAAGATCAGTCGCCGGCGTCAGAACCGCCTGGGTCTTGGCCATGGCCATTGGGGTGGCTGAAGAGACCGCGTCAACCGCACCGCGCCAGGCGCCTGGGGCGGTCCAGCCGCTTGTCAGAATGGTCGGAAAGGAGATAGTGATAAACAGCCTGCCGACCAGGGCCGGATTGAATATATTGTGGCCGGTGCCGCCGAACACCTCTTTGCCAAAAAAGACGCCCACAAAGATACCCACTGCTACTACCCAGAGCGGGGTGGCCGGAGGCAGAATGAGTGGAAAAAGAATGCCGGTGACAAAAAAGCCCTCATGGATTTCCGTTTTCCTGATGCAGGCGAAAATCACTTCTACCAGACCACCCACCGCATAGGAGACCAGAATCATCAGCAGGATGCGCGGTCCGAAAAACCAGATTGAGGCCAGGATGCTGGGAAGAAGGGCTACAATGACGATGGTCATGTAGCGCTTGATGTCCAGCGGGTCCCTGACGTGCGGAGCGGTAGCAGTGCGGGCTGGCGGGTAGAAGAAAATGAACTCGATGGCCTCATACAGCGGCTTGAGAAAGGCCAGATTTCCCCGCTTCTCAAATTGCGGCCTGAAAGAGTCGAACAAATTAGAAAGCCATTTCATGCCTGTTTCCTTGACACCTTGTTAAATGAATGTGGTAAGGACCATGGCCCACCCCATCAGGGTGGGCACCTCGGCCCTCACTCTCCCTCAATTGTTTCAGATATTGCGCGCTGCCTCTCCGCCCTGAAAAGTTCGAGATGGTTGATCTTCGAAACGCAAACATAGGAGCAGAGGCCACAGTCGATGCACTTGTCGAATTCCACCCGGTAGGCATCTTCGGGCCGGTCATGGTCAAGATACCGGTATATGAGGTGCGGGATTATTCCGACCGGGCAGACATTTTCGCAAAATCCACAGAATACGCACGGCCTAGCTTCACCCCGCAGTGCGGTGGTAAAGTTCTCTTTGAAAAGAGGTTTGAAGAAGCTGGCGAATGTGTTGGAGTATGATCGTTTTGTAAAACCGGGCTGGACAAAGGCCAATACTTCGCGTTCGGTCATTTCTTCCAGCACGTTGAGGGCCCGGCATCTGCCGTCAAGGCCCAGTTGAGTATCATCGACCGTAGATCCGGTCAGCACTCCACCGCTGACAATCCGAAGGGGGACAGAACCGTTTTTTAAGCCCAGCTCAGAAAACGGATAGCCCAAAGGAAGCTGATGATGAGCAGGCGTTTCAACCATTGGGCCGCTGACGGAGATGAGTCGTTTTACATAGGGATGGTTGTCCTCAATGGCTGCCTGGACAGCCAAAACCGCCTGTAGGTCTGCGGTCCAGGTCTTTTCAGGGCTGATATTGTTGAGTTGTGCTGCCAGGGCTGGGGAGTCAAAGGGGTAGAGGTCGGGTACGTCATAAAACTTGAGCCACGCGGGGCGCTCGTTCACTAACGCTTGCAGCTGAGATTTGATGCCAGAGTCGGATTCCGCGCATACGAGCTGTATTTCAGCCTCGTCAAGCATCTTATGCAAGAGATCGAGGCCTGTTCCGAACTGTTCTACTGCGTCTTTGAGAATGGTCTGCGCATCTGGGAAGAACGGTTCCAGTCTTGAAACGGGAATGACCAGGCACTCAGGAGTGTTTTCGGGATCCGGGATTCTGCCGGAGTCAACTCTTGCCAGCGAGGACCAGACACCCATGCGAATCAAGGTCTGACGCTGATTTTCATCTTCCTGCTCCTGCGCTGCGCCTTCTTTGGCCGAGGACAGATTCTCCAGGGCAATGTGCCGTTCGGCAAGTTCAAGGTTTACCGTGCCGTCCATTGGCGCCAGCAATGGGACAGAATAATTGATGGGATCCTTCGCAAGAATCTGCCCTTTCTTAACCGCCTCTCCGTGCTCTACCTGCAGATTTGAGAAATCGAGCGATTCCGAAAAGAGGGGAAGATACAGCACCTCGGGTTTCTGGTAAGGCGCGATTCCCGGTGAAGGGGCGCCTTCGAGCATTACGTTGTAGCCGCCGTCAAACGTCATAGCACACTCTTGGTCTTTTCTGGCTGCCGGCCCGCATTTTTCCAACTACATACAGCGGGCATCCGAGCTGTTTACGGTTTATCAGCATATTCATCGTGTCATCTTCATAGAGATAATCGGCTGCAGCACCAGCGTGAGTACTTATCTGCTATGGAAGATGACTGATTTGGAAAAATGATTGTGGTACGGCCGGGTATTGCCGGGTCAGGAAGAGAATGCCCCGAAGAACAGACAGAACAGTAATACCAATAATCAACGGATGTCTTATTGGTTGCGGGGTTCGGCATGGAATACCCTGTCGAATTATTTCAGCTTGTATTTACCTGATCCACACGATGATACATCAAATACATTGAAACAAATCAGAGTATTTATCTATTAAATCGCTACGCCAAAGTCAATAACAAATTACAGCCTGACACATCGATCGGACAAAGGATGAAAAGCCATTTTCAGTGGATCTTGATGCCATCAGTATCATTATTCGAGGGGGTAAAGCTTCTATTTGTCCGACAGGCAATGAAATTGCCCTGATCTTGTTCAATCGAGGGCCTATGCTACATTGTAGCGGTTTCGGGATGGTCAGGAAGTGGTTTGTTAGGTTGAAATGTTTAAATATTTCTTGATTTTAGCCTTTTTATTTGTAAGTTTCTCCTCATCTTTAGTTATCTCGGGACGCAGAATTGGAGGCAAGATGAGCAATCAAGATATGAGAAATGTTCTTCGGCCTGACGTTAACAGGGCACATGAAGTCGCACCTGGCGGGCAGAACGTTACCAGGCGATCGCTGGTCAAGAAGATGGCGATGGGGACAGCAGCGCTGACCGGCTGCAGTGCTCTGCCGGAAAAGTGGATTACCCCGTTTGCCGAATTTGGTACGCTGCCTGCCCACGCCACCACCAGTGGTGCACTGGAAGCGATTATCGATGAGCTGAGCCTGGGAATCGAGGAAACCGAGGCCGCCGAAGCGCAGGATGCTGCATTGCCTGAGGTTCAGGATAATCGCGGCTATAACAATCAGGTCACGATCGAGAATAAAGG
>JBPCUV010000185.1:0-2895 GCA_051010975.1 Desulfocapsaceae bacterium | reverse complement strand
TCCCGTACAGCCATGTTGGGAGGCGTACCGATAGGCCTCCTTGATCTGTCCGAGAATCTGTGCTTCCCCCACCACCAATGAATCCAGCGAGGCAGAAACCTTGAACAGATGACTGACCGCATCCTGGTCGTGATAGACATAGGAGTAACCATCCCACTCTTCAGGGGCGACCGCCTCGCCGAAAAGAAAATGCAGCATTCGCGGCGTACTTTCAGCGGTGTCATCCGACACCCAGATCAATTCAACTCTGTTGCAGGTGGATAGCACATAGAACTCATGGGCGTCCTCTACTCTAAGTCTGGCAAGCGCATCCTCATAGCCGCCGGTCAAAGCCACCTTTTCACGGATTTCCAGTGGGGTGGATTTATGATTTACACCGATGAGGCTGATATGCTTTTTCGACATGATTAATTCCGATCAGGTTATCACCAGCCACAATGTAACTATTACCAGGACAAAACCGCCCACAATCATCTGTGCGGCACGGCGGCCACGCCAGCCCACGGTAAAACGCTGATGAATCTGCACCAGATAGATCAACCAGATAATCAGCGAACAGACCTCCTTGGGATTCCAGCGCCAGTAGGTCCCCCAGACCTGTTTGGACCAGAATATGCCGGTCACCATGCCCAGGGTCAGAAAGGCAAAGCCGACGGCCAGGCAATGAGAATTAAGCTGATCCAGTGCTTCCAGTGAGGGAAGTCTGGAGAAAAAATAGCCGAGTTTTCTGCTCTTCAACTCACGTTCCTGCAGCAAGTACATGATTCCCCCACAAAAGGCCAACCCCAGGAATCCATAGGCGACCAGAGAAATTCCAGCATGCACCGGCAGCCACATACTCTGCAGGGCTGGCTCCAGCGGAATGATGTCACGGGGAGCAAATGCAGAGCCAATCAGCAGAACGAGAATGAGCATTGACACGAAGGTACCAAAATTTCTAACCGTATAGCGCCAGCGAAAACTCAGATAGGCCGAAGTAGTGGCCCAGGCAAAAAAGAATACAGCCTCGTGATAGGTGGTAATCGGTGTGCTGCCAACGGTCATATAACGGGTAACGATATAACCGGTCTGAAGTACCCAGGAGCCGATTAAGAGAAACCGGGCCCATCTGCGGATAGGATTTTTCTGGCTCAGAAAAAACACCAGGTAGGCCGCACAGGAGAGCACTGTTACAGTGAGGACAGCCAGAAAGAGCAGGTAGTTTATTTCCTGAATAAATGTCTCTTGAGTCATCTCTGATTACCTGTGGTCCTATTGATTATCTATCTCGCTAAGCAATTCGTCAACCAGCAGGTCTGCATCAATTTCGGCAGGTAGTACCCGGCTCAGCTGACGGCGCAGCTCGATCCAGTCGCATTGTTTGATACAATCAAGCACCGGCAGCTCCAGAACGGACTGAAACAATGCCTTGTTTTCCTCGGCCACGCTGGTTCTGGTTACCACCTGTCTGCGGATCTTAGCCATAAGTTCCGCCAGAACACCATATTCTTCACCGTACTCCTTGGCAAGCTGGGCTTTGAGCAGCATAGCCAGGGCAGGACTGCCCCCGCCGGTAGAAACGGCAATGACAAAATCTCTTCGCCTGATTTTAGCAGGCACATGAAAATCGGACAACTCAGGATCACCGGCGCTGTTTATCAGCACATGATAGTCGGCTGCATCCGAGGAAATCTGCTTTTGTACCTCAGGGTCATCGGTTGCAGAAAAGATCAGAAACGCATCTTTTGCATCACCTTTGCGATATGGCCGTCGTAGCCACTCGATATCTCCAGATTCGGCCAGTTGGGTGATTGCACCGGTCGCTTCCGGGCTGATTATCTGCACCACCCCTCCGCAGAGAAGCAGCGCCTTCATTTTACGCGCCGCAACTGTTCCCCCGCCTACTACCAGACAGCGCTTACCAACGATATCGAGATTGACCGGATAAAGCGGGCTATGGCTGTTTTTTATATCGTCTGACACTTCCACCCTTACCTATTTATTTAAAATCAAGGCGTCGCATTCAGTAGAATCAACCCTGCCGAGGCCACCGCCAGACAGTAATAGCCGAACCACTGCAGTCTGTTTTTCCTGATAACATCCAGCAGCAGTATGATTGCCAGATAACCGGTTATGGCAGCCGCTACAGTGCCTGCGCCATAGAGAATCATTTCCTCCACTGCCGGTGGATTGGCTATCACCTCGCCTATATTAAGTACGGCCGCTCCCAGAATCGCGGGTACAGACATGATAAATGAAAAGCGTGCCGCAGTCTCCCGGTTGATGCCGAGCAGCATGGCAACGAAAATGGTGGTTCCCGATCGGGATACGCCGGGTATAATTGCAAAGGCCTGTCCACAGCCAATCAGAACAGCTCTTGGACCATTGACGGTTCTGCCCCGTTCGGGAATGAACCTGGCCGCTATCATAATCAGGCCAGTAAATATGAGCATGTAACAGACTACGGCCACCGAGGTGAACATCTTGTGGATCTGGTCTCCATAGAGCAGGGCGATCAGAACGATAGGTATGGTGGCGACCACCACATAGATATCCCAGAGCAGGTAGTGACGGTCCTCCTCGCCAAGTTTGTTCTGTGCCCAGAGAAACGGCACCCAGGCCATTTTGGCCAGCTCGTGCCTGAACACAGTCACCACCGAAACCAGGGTACCGAGATGCAGCAGAACTCCAAAGACAATCCCCTGCTCCTGAAACCCCAACATATGGGAACCAAGCACCAGATGCCCCGAACTGGAGACAGGAAGAAACTCGGTGGCTCCCTGGACAATTCCAAGGATAATCGCTTTAATCAGTTCCACATGGCTCCTAGTTCAGATTGTGCCTGCATGATCTAAATCTGTTCAATGGGTTGCGTCACGCCTATGCGTTATACATAAAAAAAGGGTCGGCTGACTT
>JBPCUV010000184.1:0-6293 GCA_051010975.1 Desulfocapsaceae bacterium | reverse complement strand
CACCACATAACCAAAGACAATGAATGCGGTTGCAGTCGCGATGAAAAACAATGGTTTCAACCAAACAATTTTTTTTGAAAACGCACTTAAACGGTCAATCATGAGCTGATATTTTCATTGAGGTCTTAAGCGTAACAGAAGGTAGATGTTTTTTTGGGGCCTTCTTTTTGCTGCTGACACAGATCATACTCACAACATAACAATTAGTAACCATAGCGGCTGTGCAATTTTGCAAGCTTGAAATTCTTCCTGCCTACCTATAGATCGCGAAGGGTGGAAGAGGGGGATGATGGGATAAATTTCAATTTTTAATGAAATATGATTCGATGTTGGTATATTTCGCATCTGATCCCAGCACTACCCTCGGTGGGGTAAAGAGCGGGGTTAAAAGAAAAATGAAATGAAAACAAACTCTCAATCTCTTTATAATCAACCTTGGGCGGGTAGCTCAGCTGGATAGAGTGTCGGCCTCCGAAGCCGAAGGTCGTGGGTTCGAATCCCACCTCGCCCACCAGTTTTTTCCCCTAACAACAATAAATAAGTGGCTGTCTAGGTGGTTTAGAGAGGCAAGGGGCTGTCCACAAAAGCCATGCCCGCCTGACACCGCTTAACATGTTGACATCAAATGATTAACCTGTCATTTAAATGACAAATTGCTAATCGATTGCTTATGCATTTCGGTTGACTATTATCTGAGTTCTTCGCATCGTAAACAGTTGAGGCGGCTCGTTGTGACGACGGCTTTATGGATTGGTTTCTCCCGAAAGGCGCAAGGATCGCCGATTAAACGAGAAGAACGGCTACCAGGAGCAGTTTGCTATTATGTCTGAAAAAACAAAGCTTAATATCCTCTGGACAAATGACAATTTCATCACTTCGGAGAAGATGGTTTTTATGTATGGAATCAATGCCAGAAGACAGGGGTGGTGGGATGAGGTGTCCATCATTGTCTGGGGGGCGACAGTGGACCTGGTATGTGAAAACGAAAAAATACAGGAGCTGGTAAAGGAAGCTCAGTTGGAAGGGGTGCACATTACCGCCTGTAAGGCATGCGCCGACCAGCTCGGTGCGACCGAGACTCTTAAAGGTCTTGATATTGAGGTTATTTACTGGGGTGTACCATTAACGCAGATTCTGCAAAATGGTGAAAAGCTGATCACCGTCTGAATAGTCGGCGATGCTCTACTGTTTATTAGAACTCGCAGGGTTCGGCTTTGCTCCAACAGAGTTAAACTAATCTAATCTATCTCACAGAGGTTCTAATGTTCAAAGTCACTCCAAACGGCGAAAATCGTATAGATATCGAGTTGAGTGGTAAACTCGACTCGGATGAAATGAGAGCCGCACTCGATGATCTGGTGGATAAATCAGATAATATCGAGAACGGTAAAATGCTCTATGATGTAATAGACTTCCATCTCCCGTCATTAAGTGCGATAGCGATAGAATTTTCACGACTTCCAGAAATGTTCGGGATGATCAGAAAATTTTCTAAAGCAGCTGTTCTATCGGACAAGACCTGGATCCAAAAAGTCAGTGAATTAGAAGGGGTCCTGATACCGGGATTGGAAATCAAAGCATTTTCCCGGGAACAACGAGAGGAGGCTGAAACCTGGCTTGACACAGCCGAGGACAGCTAAGCGCAGACTCATCGATAACTTTGTCTGAATGCTTGGTTGGTGCAGTGAGGAGGGTTAACTCTAGGTTGATTGGATTGCTATGAAAAATTGTCTGTTACTGGTCGATATCCAGAATGACTATTTTCCGAATGGGAAGATGGAGCTGATCGGAATAAATAATGCCGCTTACCATGCTGAGCTATTGTTGAGAAAGTTCAGAAAAGAGAAATTCCCTGTAATTCATGTCCAGCATGTTTCTTTACAACCGGACGCCACCTTCTTTTTACCTGACAGCTATGGTGCTGAAATCAACGAGGCAGTCGCACCGCTTGAAGAGGAGGCGGTAGTAAAAAAGCACTTCCCTAATAGTTTTCGAGACACTGAGTTGTTGGAAATTCTACAAAAAAAAGAAATCGACAGCCTTACCATTTGCGGTGCCATGAGCCATATGTGCATCGATGCCACCACTCGAGCAGCGTTTGATCTTGGTTTT
Source organism: Desulfocapsaceae bacterium (assembly GCA_051010975.1). GTDB lineage: Bacteria > Desulfobacterota > Desulfobulbia > Desulfobulbales > Desulfocapsaceae > JABDQA01. The sequence goes on along the minus strand of JBPCUV010000184.1, from coordinate 4,181 downwards.
ACCTGTAATGTTGCAGAGGATGGTTGTGCGACGAGAGATCTTATATTTCAGGACAAAACAATAAAAGCGGAGAAAGTCCATGCCTCCTTTATGGCTGCTCTGTCAGCCGCTTATGCTGAAGTGATTTCGTCCCAGTCCATCCTGGAGAAGATGAACTAGCCTGATGTCGAGGCAGCAGGAATAGGCTGCATTTTCTCGAGGGCTGTTTGAAGATAGGCAGCTGAACTCGTCTTTTCTCTTCACTTTTGACTGGTGGCATTAAATAGCGTCCCGGTCAGGTCTGTATTACCATTAACTGCATGATCCGGAATAATAGATACGGCTTTTTGAATCTGGTGCTTCCCCTGATGGCGGTCATCTCTCTCTGGATGATCTTCTTTATCGGGGCTGTGTGGACAGGTGCCGCCTCTACCGAGGATAATCCGATCGAGGTTGGGGAGGTAAACTGGCAGAGGGACTACGAGGCGGCTCTGGGCAGAAGCCGTGAATCAGGCAAACCCGTTTTACTATTTTTCCAGGAGGTACCAGGGTGCATCGGGTGCCAGAATTTCGGTCAACAGGTACTGACGAATCCGCTGCTCGTTGAGGCAGTCGAAGACGAATTTATTCCGGTACTGGTTTATAACAATCGGTTGACCGGCATGGACGCACGGCTGCTTAAACAGTTCGGCGAGCCGAGCTGGAATTATCAGGTAATCAGGTTCATCGATGCTGAGCAGCGGGACGTTATACCCCGTCGTGACCGGATCTGGGATCTTGCTGGAATAGCTGCCCGAATGGCAGCGGCGCTTGAGGCTGTTGGCCGGCCGGTACCGAACTATCTGCGGGCTGTGGCAACTGAGCATGACAAGGATAATATACGGACCGCAGTTTTTGCGATGTCCTGTTTCTGGACGGGCGAATATCAGCTTGGCTCCATCGAGGGTGTGGTGACAACTGAGGCCGGTTTTTACCAGGGCAGAGAGGTCACCATGGTAAGTTATGATCAGGAGCAGCTGGCCCTGGAGCAATTGATAGAGCAGGCCGCCGCCCGACGTTGTGCCCAGTCCGTCTATATTGAAAATTACAGCGCAGCTGTCGGAAGCAGCCTGAAGGTAAAGCAATTTGACCGCAGTGGATATCGCCGTGCCCCCTTATCCGATCAGAAAAAGCAGATTCAGCGGTGGCTGAAGGCCCATGGAGAGCTCCAGCTTTCGCAGATGCAGCTGACCAAGCTCAATGCCCTTATGCCCGACGACCGGGAAGCAGCCGCTTCCTGGTTAAGTCCACGCCAACTAGCACAAACCGGACACCTGCAATGACCATTTAACCGGCTTCAGATCAAGGTGTAACCCATTACGATGACCTCATCTATAAAGCCTCGCCCAGCAGACACATTTGAATTAGGCCGTTTCAGTGGCGGCAGCCAACGGCCCATGATGGCAATGCTCGAGATCACCAATCGCTGCAACATGAGCTGTCCCCTCTGCTTCACCGATGCCCACCATACAGCACCGGATGTCGGATTCGATGAAATAGTGAAGCGGTTGGATACTCTGCTTAACCTAGCCGGTCCCATACCACTGCAGATTAGTGGCGGAGAGCCAACCCTTCACCCACAGCTTGGAGGGGTTGTTGCCGAGGCCAAAAGCCGCGGGTTCCGAAACATTGAACTGGTCACCAACGGCGTCAAAATCAGCACTGATCCTGACTACCTTGATGCACTCGTCGACCGGGGGTTGACTGCGGTTTATCTTCAGTTTGATGGGCTGAGAAGACAGACCTACGAGGCTATACGCGGACAGGATATGAGCGAAGTACGGATGAGGAGCATTGAGACAATCCGTAAGGCCAGGATCTGCTGCACCCTTGCCGTGGCAGTGACCCCCCAGGTCAATGACCGTGAGCTGGGCGATATAGTCGAGTTCGGCATCAGCAATATTGATACGGTTCGAGCCATTAATTTCCAGTCGGCAACCCGGTTTGCCGGCCGCTATCGTGTCCAGTCCGGTGAGCAAGGCTACAGCCTCGCAGAGCTGGTTGAGCTGATTGAGGAGCAGTGCGGATTAGCTAAGGGCGGTTTCGTCTCGGATCTGTTCGGTCATCCCCAGTGTAATGCGATGTCGCTCGTTTATGTGGTTGATGGGCGCCTCAAGCCGCTGTTCTCCTATATCTCTCCGGAAACCAGACAGAATTTTCTGGGCCGTGAGCCGCGACGGATTCTGCTCGATCTTTTCAAGGGCAGAGAATACTTTTGCCGGAAATACCTGATCAGCCCCCGCACCTGGAAATTTCTTGCCGAAGCGGTTGATATTTTCGGAACAGAGCACCGTTTTCAGTCCCTTATAAAGGCCAGGCACATTCTTCTGTTCGCTAAGAGTTTCATGGACCGTCCCGCACTTGATCCAGCCCGCCTCAATCAGTGTTGTTACGGAATTGTCACCGAAAAAGGGGTGTACTCGTTCTGTGCCTACAACAATCTGTATCGATTTGGTTAAAACGGGGAACGAATATCATGGGTAGACTAGGCACCTGCAGCCGTCAGTTACCGTTGTTAATCATCATCTTATTGGTTCTGGCGACCGGCTGTACATCTATCCGGCCGCCGTTGGACCTCGTCGAGGGTACACCTCCCGCCGCTGTTGAGAAATTCGATTACAGCAGTTACGAGCGGCTCCTCGCCGGCTACGTTAATGAGCGTGGTCAGGTGAATTATGTCGGGCTGAGGAATAATCCCGGCGACGTGGATTTGTTTTATCAGCAGATTGCTGCCTACAGCCCTGATAGTCATCCTCAGCTCTTTAAAGATGACGATGCCCGCCTGGCCTATTGGATCAACAGTTACAATCTTACCACCATAAAAGGTGTCCTCCATAATTATCCGCTATCCAGTGTGGCTGAGGTGGCGCCGCCCGCACTACTGTTTTTCTTTCCAAGCAAGAGTGGGTTTTTCTTCTTCCAGCGATTTACTTACGGCGGCGCTGAAACCAGTCTCTACTACCTTGAAAACAACATCATTCGAAAAAGGTTCTCAGATCCGCGCTACCATTTCGCCCTCAACTGCGCCTCCAGCAGCTGCCCGCAACTGCCCAGGATGCCATTTTATCCCCACATGCTCAATGAGCAGCTCGAGGTGGAGGCCGTGAAATTTGTCAACTCGGTCGAAAACGTGCGTTATGACAGACAGGATAAGACATTGCACCTGTCGGCTATTTTTGACTGGTATGAAGAGGATTTCCTCAACTGGCTGGAAATCACTTTACCCGGGCAGGATCTGACCATCGTCGATTATATCCTGCGCTACCTCAGAAAAGAAAGCGCCGCTCTGATCAACGCAGACCGGGATTCGTTGCAGATCGCATATCTGCCCTACGACTGGGGGCTAAATGATCAAAGAGCTGGGGCTGAAAAAGACGCATTTATGATTTGTCTTGCGTTCGACACTGCAAAGAATGACCGATGATTCTGCCTCATCGATCGCTTCTGCTGGCCCTGCTGTTTTTCCCCGTGCTCTGCTCCTGCCTGCTTGCCCCCCGAACATTTGACGAGGATGCCTGGCGCCTCAAGGTTGAAGAGCAGAACAGTGCAAAGCTCTATGCCGCCCACGAAAAGGATGGTCGATTCTTCAATCCCTGGTTGGTGCAGGAAAAGGGGCGCTTTGGCCAGTTTCTCAAATGGCGCATGACCCGCAGCAAAGTCTACACGGATGAAGAGGAATCTTATCTGCCGGGGTTTGAGCCGGATCTGCTGCAGCGGCTCAAAAACATGCCGACAGATAAGGATCTTTTAGTCTGGATCGGTCATGCCACCTTTTTGATCAGACTCTCGGGCAGTTACTGGCTTACCGACCCGATCTTGTCGGAAAGGGCTCTTCTGCCAAAGCGGCTAACCTCCCCAGCACTTTCGCCTGGCCAACTTGGTGAGCTGGACGGACCGCTTACCGTGGTCATTTCGCACAACCACTACGACCATTTTGACCAGGAGACCCTGGAGGAATTGCCTGCCCACACTCGCTTTATCGTGCCGCTGGGACTCGGCGAACTGGTCTCTACCCTGCACGGCGGAGAGGTAACAGAGATTGACTGGTGGCAAGAAGTCAGGAGTGGTCAGACGCTGGTGACCGGTCTACCTGCTCAGCACTGGTCGCGCCGAATCGGCCAGGGACATAACCGCACCCTGTGGGCAAGCTACATGATTGAGTC
>JBPCUV010000183.1:0-3191 GCA_051010975.1 Desulfocapsaceae bacterium | reverse complement strand
ACTAATTGATTTCGGCTTGATAGCCGGGTCCTGCGCAACAAAGGATCACGAACCCCGCCAGGTCCGGGAGGAAGCAACGGTAGTGAACCCCTTTGTGTGATGCAGGGTGCCCGGCTATCATTTTTTTAAGCCGCGCCTGCTTCTTTTAATTCAGACTGGTATCCCATGTCCTACCTGGTTTTTGCGAGAAAATATCGTCCCCAGACATTTGAGCAGGTCGTCGGCCAGAAGCCTGTGGTCAAGACCCTCCAGAACAGCCTGAAGCGTGAAAGGGTTGCCCATGCCCTACTCTTTTCAGGCGTTCGCGGCGTGGGTAAAACAACCCTGGCCCGCCTGATGGCCAAGTCACTGAACTGCCAGGACGGGCCGACTGCAATACCTTGTAACAACTGCCGTTCCTGCCAAGAGATCAGTGCAGGTTCAGCCCTTGATCTGTTGGAGATAGACGGCGCTTCCAACAGAGGCATCCAGGAAGTAAGGGAGTTGAAGGACAAGATAAAGTTCATGCCGACCTCGTCACGCTACAAGATTATCATTATCGACGAGGTCCACATGCTGACCAACGAGGCTTTTAATGCTCTGCTGAAAACGTTGGAAGAACCGCCCGCGCACGTCTACTTCATGTTTGCCACCACGGAGCTTCACAAAATCCCGGTAACCATTTTATCTCGCTGTCAGCGATTTGAACTGCGCCGCGTCAGCTCAGAGGACTTGAGCCATCATTTCGCCAAACTGGCACAGTCTGAAGAGGTAGAAATTGAGACAAAGGCTCTCTCATTGATTGTCAGGGAGGCCGATGGTTCGGTCCGTGACGGACTCAGCCTGCTGGATCAGGTCCTTTCCTACGGCGAATCTCCCATCGACGAGAACGATGTAGTTGAAGTGCTTGGCCTTGTCAAGCGTGAGCTGGTGCTCGGTATTGCCGAAGCCCTGTTGAGTGGTGATCGGTCAAAAGCATTGACCATGCTGGCAGAGGCCTTCGATTTCGGTATGGATGTTAAACGCTTTATAACCGACTTGCTGGAATGTTTCAGATCGCTGTTACTCTTCAACATTGGCGGCTGCGATCAACTGATGCAGCAAGGCGATGACGACACCACTTTTCTTCGTAGATTGGCGCAAGCTTATCCGGTGGAATCAATTCATCAAAAACTTAACCTGCTCATGCAGGCCGCCGATGATCTGCGTTTTTCATTTCAGCCGAGGCTGACCCTTGAGACCTCTTTTTTGTCGATAATCGCTGCCGGAGATGTACTTGGAGTAGAGACACTGCTTGGCAAGATCGACACGGCGCTCAACTCCCTGCCCGCCCCACCCCCCGAGGAAGAAGTACCGCTGATCAAGCAGCCGACCAATTCCAGTCCAATGAAGACCGAGGTCGAAACCGAAATAGAAAAAAAAACAGTAACCGCACCTCCTGACCAAGCTCAAGAAGAAATTCCGGCTCTGAAACCAACCTTCACGTTAGAGCCTGCAGATCCAGGTGAATCCAAATCTGCCCCCCTGACAGAGATAAAAACCCTTCCTCGACGCGAGGTCAGAAAAGACTGGCTTGATTTCATAGCCTTTCTCAAGAACGAAAAAGAGTGGATGGCCCAGAGCCTGCAGCAGACGGTGTCGGTAAAAGAGGAAAACAAGGAATTGCTGCTCGAATTTGATGACCCCAATGATTGTTTTGTGCTGCGTTCGAAGGAAAACAGGCAGATTCTGACTGAATATGTGCTCGATTTTTTTCAGCAGGATCTCAGTGTTCGGATCATTAGTCCCGATAACAGCAACGGCACGGGTGTACAGAATTCGGAAGAACCGAAGCGCCGCCGCAAACAACTAGCCAGCCATCAGGTGGTCAGAATGGCTGAGGAAATATTCAATGGCCGGGTCGGTGATATTCGCATATCCGACCCCAACAAATAACCTATCCCACACTAACCAAAGATCAGGATCATCGTATGGATATAAATTCTATCATGCAGCAGGCTCGAGAGATGCAGGAAAAAATGGCAAAAGTGCAAGACGAGCTTGCCTCTAAAACAGTGACCGGCAGCGCCGGCGGGGGTATGGTAACGGTTCAGGCCACCGGAAAAGGAGAGATTCTTACAATATCGATCGAGGACGAGGTGATTGATCGATCCGAAAAGGAACTGCTCCAAGATCTGGTTGGCGGCGCTGTCAACGACGCCTTGCGCAAAGCCCGAGAGCTGGCCAAATCAGAGATGAGCGGCCTGGCCGGCGGCCTTCAGATTCCAGGCCTCACCAACATGTTTTAGATATCATGGGTGAAATTCAGGTAATCCCGCCGGCCCTTGAACGTCTGGTAAGAAGCTTCTCTTCGTTGCCTGGTATTGGAGCCAAGACGGCTACCAGGCTGGCCTTAACCATTCTTCGAAAGCCAGCTTCCGAAGCCCGTGAAATGGCTGCGGCACTCGGTGAACTGCACAATTCGATAAGGCTCTGCTCGAACTGTATGGCCTTTTCCGAAACCGACCCGTGCAATGTCTGCGGTGATCCGCGTCGAGACGAGACACTGGTCTGCGTGGTCGAGCAACCGGCGGACCTGCTGGCCATTGAGAAAACCGATCACTACCGGGGCCATTATCACATTCTACATGGCGTTCTTTCCCCTGTGGATGGAATCGGCCCGGCGGAGTTAAAGGTCAAAGAACTCATCGTCCGCCTCGAAGCAGGCAGCGTCAAAGAAGTGCTGATCGCCACCTCCTCAACCGTACCCGGCGAGGCCACCGCATCCTATCTGATCGATGCGCTTGGTCGCTTTTCCATCCGGCTGACCAGGCTGGCCTGCGGAATCCCCATGGGAATGGACATCAAATACGCCGATCAGCACACCCTGGCCCGAGCCATCGAAAGCCGCTCAGAGGCCCTCTAATCCCCAATAACTTTAGTGAGTAGCTCAATTAATCTTGACAGTTCAGCCCAATATTGTTAATTGATGCAGGTTCTGTACTTGATGGATTGCCCGATCATAACTATACTTCATGGCATTCCTGAAGAAAATGAATTATCTGTCTTTTGACTGGTTCGAATCAGGTAATTTCAGGCGCGTAGCTCAGTGGGAGAGCGCTACCTTGACGTGGTAGATGTCGGCGGTTCGATCCCGCCCGCGCCTACCAGATACGAAGGCTAAAGGAAGAACGGGGTTGCGGACCGTTTGCTCTTTAGCCTTTGTTTTTCTA
>JBPCUV010000182.1:0-2905 GCA_051010975.1 Desulfocapsaceae bacterium | reverse complement strand
GACATGAGCGGGGGGTTGGCGGTAATCTCCGATGTCCCCAAACAACTGGTTTACGAATTGGCCCGCTTCATAAACCGCAGCGGCGACATTATCCCGGCCCGCATCCTTGAAAAACCACCATCAGCTGAATTGAAGCCGGACCAACGCGATCAGGATGACCTGCCTCCCTATGAGCTGCTTGACCAGATTCTCGAGCTGTATCTTGAGGACGGCTGTGGCAGGGATGAAATCGTGGACCGCGGTTTTGATCCTGCCGTGGTTGACGATATCGTCCGCCGGATCAGGATCAACGAATATAAACGCAAGCAGGCTCCGATGGGGTTGAAAGTGACCAGCAAGGCCTTCGGAATCGGCCGACGTCTGCCAAACGTCCAGAACTATCGTGGCTGAATTGCGCTGCTCATGAAACACCTCCTCACACGCAAAACACTGTCGACGGCGTTATCGCTCGTCATCATTCTGGTCCTGGTGACAGTCCTGGTCTATAGGGAATTTAGACTCGATCGGCCGGAGCAAATTCAGATCACCACCTCGGGCCGAGTCGATATGTGCCTGGAGTGTCATACCAAGGAAAAGCTTGATCCTGCCCACGATGTCAAGGTGATCGGTTGCACTCCCTGCCATCTCGGCGATCCGTTGGCCATCGATAAAGATCAGGCTCACATGGGGATCGTTAATAACCCCGGAGATTTGCGGGTGGTAGAGAAAACCTGCAGCATCGAGGGGTGTCACCCCGCCGATGCGCAGAAGGTGAAGAACTCATTGATGGCCACCAATCGGGGAATACTCGGAACCCTGCTCTATTATTGGGGCGAAAGTGACAGCCAGGATACCGAGTTGACGGTCGAGGAACTGTTGGACAGTGGTGAGACCTCGCTGGCGCTGGACTATTACCGAAAGCTCTGCGCAACCTGCCATCTCTGGAAGCAGAAGAACGATCTGCCAGATGCCCCGGCTTTTTTCAACGAAAAAGGCGGTGGCTGTTCAGCCTGTCATTTCATCATGCCTGCCGGAGCCGAGCGGGCTGCGGTCACAGAATCCGACGATGATTCTTGGGAGGAAGAGGATAAGGAGAAAATTCACCCCCTGATCACCAGCAAGGTGATCGACGATAACTGCATTCGTTGTCACAACCGCTCGGGACGCATCGGACTCGCCTATATCGGTGTCTTCGAGTCGGAGGGGTACGGGACTCCCTACGAAGCCGGCCAGCTCTCTTCTCAGCGCATGCCCGGTGAGCGCTTCTACCTGAAACTGGCCGATGACATTCACCACCGGCGGGGCATGTCCTGCATTGATTGTCACACCAGAGATGAGGTCATGGGTGACGGCACCAGCTATGCCCACTACGAAGATCAACTCGAGATTTCCTGTGAAGTGTGTCATCAGGCTGTACCGGGGACAACCAGAAAAAACAACGAGCTGACCAATGTTGAAAAGGTCGACGACACTTATCATCTGTTCGGCAAGAATGATGAAAAAAAATACGAATTACGACAGCCCAAAACCGGAATCTGCGATTTTGAACCGCACAAACGGGTCACCTGTGAGGCCTGCCACTCCACCTGGGTACCCCAATGTTACGGCTGCCATGCCAAACGCGACAAATCTGCCACCCACCTGGACAAGTTGAGCCTCACCCAGACTGAAGGGCGCTGGGAGGAGGGGCGATCCTATATCCGCTATCGCAAACCGATGCTCGGCGTCTGGAAAGACGAGGTGGTAATCGTTACGCCAGGCTGCCAGGATATCGTTACCTTGTTTGATGATGAAGGAAAACTGGAAGACAGTTTCAACCGATTTACCATGGCAGCGATCAATCCTCATACGACCCAGGAAAAGGGACGGGTGTGCATCGACTGTCACGGCTCCACCAAAACAGTAGGCCTGGGTGAAGGATCGCTGGCCCTGGTAGACAATAAAGTGGAGTTCAGACCCCTGGATACTGGAATACAGACCGAAGCCGGTGAAACCGTAGGTCTTGACAGTTTTGTCGCTCTGGATGGTACTCAGCTTCAACATGGTTCGAGGGCCGACCTAAGAGCTTTCAGCGGTGCTGAACTGAAGGCTGTTCTCCGGGTCGGACTCTGCGTCGACTGCCATGACAGTTATCAGGATCCAATCTGGACGACCTACAACCAGCAGACTCTTTGCCGACGTAAAGATGCTGACAATACGATGGCCCTGGCCGACTGGCCCGAGAGCGCTCACCGCGAGCAGTCAGACAACAGGGAGGACTGATCATCGCCAGAGTCTGCGGAAATACTCAGGGCTTGAAAAAGAACCATCTAAGGGTGCTGGAGCGGGTGGGCAGCCGACGGGTTCAGCGCGACTTGATCATTTCCCCCGAAATGGCCAGGACACTCTGTGAACTTTCCCATGAGCTAAACCGGCAGATCGGTGTACTGATACACAGGTCCGGGAAAATTGAGCACGTCATCGTCGGTGATCACCGTGGTCTGATGATCCCTAAATTGAGCCAGATACGTGCAGCCGGTGGCAGGCTAAGGGGGCTGAGGCTGGTTCATACCCATCCGGGTGGAGAGGACCTCACCGATGACGACCTGATGGACCTGCTCTTTCTCAGGCTTGATTTGATGTCGGTCCTGAAGATCACCTCGGAAGGGTTACCGGAGAAACTTTATTCTGCCCATCTGCTGCCAATAGGCGAAAACGGTCAGATGTGGAGTTTTCTCGATCCGGTTCACCCGGCCAGACAGCCAGAGGGGTTCGATGAACTGCTCCGTGCCCTCGAAGAGGAATTCAGCCGTCAGCGACGAACCGCCCATCTCGATCGGGAACGGGATCGGGCAATCCTGATCAGTGTCTCAACCGAACCGAGGCAGCAGGCAGAAGCCTCGTTGATAGAGCTTAGAGAACTGGCTCGATCGGACGACATTTTGGT
>JBPCUV010000181.1:0-6367 GCA_051010975.1 Desulfocapsaceae bacterium | reverse complement strand
GCCTGGGCTCCAACCTGCACACCAAACCGAGCATCCGAGCATCACGTTCATCGGATTGACGTTACCCCTTTCTCTACGCCATATTTAATCTAGTGATTTCGGCAAATTCATATGGGGTTAAATTATTGATTCCGCTGTGTGGACGATTCTGATTGTAATCATTTCTCCACGCTTCTATCTTCTCCCTCGCATCTCGTAGAGATGCGAACACATTCTCGTTTAAACATTCATCCCGTAACCGACCGTTGAAGCTCTCGATGTGTGCATTTTCTATGGGCTTGCCTGGTCTGATGAAGTCTAAAGTTACATTGTTTTTATAGGCCCATTGATCAAGAGCACTACTGGTAAATTCTGGACCATGATCAACCGTTATTGCTTCCGGCACAGACCTCAATTCGCATATCCAATCAAGTACACGACACACATGATGGCCAGTGATGGAGTTCGATACTTCTATAGCAATCGCTTCACGGGTGTATTGATCGATGATTGTCAAAGCCCTGAACCGACGGCCGTCATATAAACTGTCTGATACAAAATCCATCGACCAGTATTGATCGGCCCTCGACGCTTTCGGCAATACCAGACGGCAATGACTCGGACGTTTCTTCTTACGCTTTCTTAAAGACAGCCCTTCCTGCCGATAGATCCGCTCGACTCGTTTATGGTTTACCTCGAATCCTTCTCTTCTCAGCAACAGGTATAATCGCTTACAACCAAATCTGCGGCGCTGCGTGGCTAGCTCCTTGAGCCGTAATCTGAGTTCCACGTTCGTATCTGGCTGTGGAATATATCGGTAGCTCGATCGGGACATCCGCACCAGTTCACAGGCCCTGCGTTCACTGTAGTTGTGCTGGTCGCATGCATGGCGAACGGCTGCACGCTTTGAACTAGTGCTTAAAACTTTTTTTCCAGGATATCCTGCAGCACCTGCTTGTCCATCATGGTCTCGGCAAGCAGTTGTTTGAGCTTCTTATTCTCAGATTCAAGCTGTTTCAAACGTTTCAGATCTGATAGTTCAAGTCCACCATATTTCTTACGCCACGTATAAAACGTCGCATCACTGATTGAATATTGGCGGCAAATATCTACCACTTTCTTGCCTGAAACAGCTTCTTTCAGAATTCTGACAATCTGTTCTTCGGTAAAGCGTGATCTCTTCATGGTCTACTCCTCTGGTCTGGTTGTAGACCGAAATCACTAAGTCAGCAATGGATTAGTTTTTAGGGGGGACGTCAAGTCTAATGATAGCTTCTGGAATATCAGAAGTGAAACACTTAACAATCAACCGAGCTTCAGATTGAGATGTTTCCTGTTTATCTTCGGTATGAGGTGATTGGAGGCTCTGCTGAGGAAAATAATAGATAAATAGGAAACACCTTAATTAGAGAGAAAAAGTGTTAACTTAAAATTGCCAGTGAGTATTTATGCGCAGCGATTGGTTGATATTATGGAACCGAACAGTTTACCTAATAGACTATCTTTCTGTATAACACGACAAAGTGAGCGTTTAATTGTTTCTTTATAATTACTTGTTATCTAGCAATAGGAGAATCAACCTATGATAGAAGATCAAATGGATCAAATATACAGCTCTATGTCTCTCGATAAAATACCGTGGAATATTGAGCATCCGCCAGATATTTTAGTTAATCTCATAGAAACAAAAAGAATTAAACCATGCAAAATTATAGATCTGGGATGTGGAGCAGGAAATTATATTATTTATCTGTCTAAAAAAGGATTTGATTCAACTGGGCTTGATATTTCTAAGCATGCAATCAGAATTGCGCAGGAATCTGCTTTGTCTAAGGGTATAAATTGTAAATTCATAGTTGGGAACATTATTAAATTTGATTTTGAAATATCAGGACTTTTTGACAGTGCATTTGATTGGGAAGTTTTACACCATGTTTTTCCAGAAGATAGAGAAAAATATGTCAGTAATGTAGCAAAGATTCTCAAACCTGGTGGTCAATATATGTCTGTTTGTTTTAGTGAGGATAGTCCACAATTTGGAGGAAAGGGTAAATACCGCAAGACCCCTATAAACACTGAATTATACTTTTCTTCCGAATCAGAAATGCATGAGCTATTTAGTCCTGATTTTAACATCGAGGAGTTAAAAACTGTCGATATAAAAGGAAAGTTTGGGATTCATAAATCGATCTATGCTTTTCTGAACAAGAAAAGTTAACAACCTTTTAACACGTAATTAATGCACCCGGTGACCTTATCCATCATTTATTCAGGAGAAATCAAGGTTCTTCATTATAGACTCAGTATGAGCTGGAATGGGGTTAATTGGAGATAAACAGGAAGAACCTTATAAAGCTCACATCCCGATTCAATGAGAACTTATTACGGATAATCTAAACGCTATCACCTATAATAAACACTTAAGTTTATCAACTAACAGATGAGCAGACACCTTCCTGGCACTTTTCCTGGGAATCTTCATTATATTTATAATGATTTAGATATAGTTAAATTTATTATTCACAACCAGGTTGATTCGCATGAAAACTGAAGAGTTAGGTAAATCGAAAGTCCTGAATCTGCTATTCAAGCCAGCAGGCATGCTGATGGGCAGTCGAGCCAGAAAGTGGCTAATGCCTCCAGAGAATACTCTAAAAGCTGCTTCTGTCAGTTCTGGTCAACATGTATTGGAAGTTGGGTGTGGCACCGGTTTTTTCACTATTCCATTAGCCAGGATGGTTGGTGCTGATGGGCAAGTCATAGCACTAGATGCATCTGCTGGTTTTACAGAGGTTGTTATCAACAAAGTTCAGAACGCAGGTTTTAATAATGTTACAGTTCTCCGACGTGATGCGCTGAACACCGGTTTGGACAGTGATAGCATTGATAAGTCATTGTTGCTTGGGGTTATCCCTTTCCCACTGCTGCCATTAGAAAAATTACTCCCCGAAATGCATCGAGTGCTAAAACCTGAAGGGTGTATGTCAATATGGCTCTTTCCTCCGCTGATACACAACTGGGTTCCAAAGGTTATTGCTACTTCGGGCTATTTCACGGCAATCAACAAACAAGGCAGAGTGTATAACTACGCGCGTATTTCTTTAACTGTGGATGATGTTTAGCTTTGAGATTTGGTCGACCAGCCAATTGAGAAGATCAACAGGAACAATCTACAGGTTGGAATTGCCTGCTAACAGTGGAGATGCACCGTTGAAATATCATTCAGACCCTCCTAACAATTATTAGTGTCTCATGGTATGGTTAATCCTTTAAAAAATAGGAGGGTTCTATGAAACGGCTAACCTACATCCCTTTAATTATTGTTTTCATATTTCTTTCAGAAAATTGTTTAGCAAGAGATGCAACGGGAACCTATGAAGTTCTTCTGCCTGGAAGCGTTCAATGCAGTGACATAACAACTGATATTGAACAGGCTGAGGGCGCTGAATTCACATATCTTATATATCTCCATGGATATATGACAGCTTATAACATGTTGAGAGAAGGTAAGAAGAGTTACTTTGGTATAATTGAGGATCAAGCACCTATGAGCATGCTCAAATCAACTCAGTGGAATTTCATCACATCATATTGCAAGGAAAATCCTGAATCTGCTCTTATTGAGGCTATATATAAGTTAGTTCTAAAATACAATGATAGCCTCTGGTAATCCTTTATAAAAAGAAACATGTATGAGGCAAAGATTCTTCCTGTTTACCTTCGGCCTGACTCGAATAAACCATTCGCCCGATAAAATAGAAGATGTGCGATGGTAATCTCTTCTATTTAAGTGGGAGAGTCGGTGAAGGTGTTTCTTGATAGCCCTCGTGATCGGATTTTTCTGAAAATCTAACCTTGCCAGCGGAACCCTCTCGTTAGGAGAATTTGTCCCGATTCTCAACTGATCAGGAAAAAGTTTAGCTTTCAGATCCTTTAACAAAGTTAAGATTGACGAAGGATACCTTGTCACATTCGACGAAAATAGTCTCAATTCTATGAGATTGTCATAAATCGATTTATGGGGCAAGTTAGTTGGAAAAGGATGTTTGCACATGATAATGTAGCTTGTATCGAATCCTTGAAGAGAAGCAACTAATTAGGTAGGTGGGGCAGGCCAAAATCAGATGAAATAGGGAAAAGTTAGAGCAATCCCAAAAAGCAACTTCTTATCATTGAAAAAATGTGGTGGTTTCGAGCAGGATACCAATTTTAAGGGCAGCTTTAGAAAGTGATGTCTTATCACCCACCTATTTGAACAGTTCCAGATACTCTCCGTAGCCTTCCTTTTCCAGTTCGGGGAGCGGAATGAAGCGCAGCGCCGCCGAATTGAGGCAATAGCGCAACCCAGTTGGAGGTGGCCCATCTTCATGTACGTGCCCCAAATGGGCGTCGGAGAGCCTGGTTCTGACCTCCCGAAAAACGTTGAAATAATATTTCTGTTCAACTCCCAGGACGATGTGGTCAGATTCAAGCGAGCGGGTGAAGCTTGGCCAGCCGGTATCGGAGTCATACTTATCCACTGAGCTGAAGAGCGGTGCCCCGGAGATGACATCCACATAAATGCCGGGTGCATAGTTGTTCCAGTAGGCATTGTTGTAGGCTGGTTCGGTTCCGTTTTCGCGGGTTACCTGGTATTGCATTGAGGTCAGCCGGTGCCGGAGAACACTATCGCTTGGTACGGTAAAGCGCTGTTCATTTGCCGATCCGGCAGGCATTGTCTGCAGTGCTCCGGCTTTGTCCGAGTTTCCCAGGGACTGGTGTACTCCAAGCACTAGCAATGGCAGTGTAAATAGCGCAACGATCAGGTTTTTCATGATCTCCTAAATTCGTGAGGTCTCTGATGACATTATAGCAAAGGATGCCTCTTTGGCAGAAGGGGCTTGCAACCAAGCTGGGTAGCTTTGGTCCGGGATGTTTTAGGGCCTTGTGTTTCTGTCCCTACTCAAACGCACCAACCCAGGACTCCCCGTAGATTTGACTTCCGCAGGTAGGTGTCTTTACTTGCTACAGCTTGTCGGCTGATTTCTTCGCGACCTAATTAGGCTCTACCCCTATTTTTTAAAATCCACCTAGTTGCAACGGGAAATCTTTGTTTCCCCCTGACAATAATAATCATGAATGTCACCTTATTTCTTTTCTTTTTTATAAGATATTTCGAAACCCGTTCATTTGACAACAAACAGAGGTTTAATTGCCATAACAGGAGAATCAACATAGCTCTGGGTACTTTCGATGCCGTCAATCGGTTCACCCCTAATGCAAGACAGTATTACCTAGATGTCATCCAGAGCGGTGGGGTGTTATTCCAACAGTGCGATCACAATGCCTCTAAGCATGACGCATTTTATGGCGCAGGCCTTTCACGAAACAGGAGGATTCAGGATACTTAGAGAGAATATGAACTACTCGGCTGAATGGATGGTCGAGATCTTCAGTGTTGGCAAGAGGAGCGCAGCTGTGATCTGATTAAGCATGAAACTCAGCTAGACATGTTTTCGCGGGAGGGAGATGATATCAGAGATGGCGTGTTATTTTGCGGTCCATCCACCGTCTATTATTATTGGTGAGCCGGTCATGGCCGACGCTTCATCCCCACAGAGATAGAGTGTCATCGTTGCGATTTCCGACGGCTCAATCAAGCGCTTTATGGCAGCGGGTTCCAGCATTACTTGGCTTATTACTTCCTCTTCATCTAATCCTCTTGTTCTTGCCTGATCAACAATCTGTTTTTCCACCAGGGGCGTTCGGACATATGCTGGGCAAATCGGGTTGACGGTGATACCATATGGGCCACCTTCCAATGCGGTTGTGCGGCTGAGACCTAGCATACCATGTTTGGCAGAGATATAAGCTGCCTTGAAAGGAGAAGCTATTAGTCCATGTACCGAGGCGATATTAATAATCCGGCCCCATTTCTTTGCCTTCATGGATGGCCAGACATAACGGGTCAAGAGAAAAGGAGCGGTGAGCATCAGGGCGATCATTTTATCCCAGGTATCTTCGTTGAAATCCTCAACTCGATCAACGTTCTGGAAACCGGCATTGTTTACCAGGATGTCAACTTTGCCCCATCTCTTTAGGGTCTTTTCCACCAGTTCTTTGCAGTCTTTTCGACGACTGAGGTCTCCCTGAACAAAGAGACCATCAAACTTTTCAACAACCGCTTTTCCGGCATCAACATCAATATCGGCGACAGCGACCTTTGCGCCCTCAGAACCAAACCTCTCAGCAATACTCTGTCCAATACCACTTGCTCCGCCTGTTACAATAACTACCTTATCTGTAAAAAAATTATCAGTCATTGCTTGCCTATTATTTGATTTTAATCGGTATTCAGAGGATCTGCCCTGGTTTTGTTGGATCCTTTCCCTTTCACTACATTTTTATT
>JBPCUV010000180.1:0-2784 GCA_051010975.1 Desulfocapsaceae bacterium | reverse complement strand
ATCTGGTCATGAAAAATTCCAACGCGTTCGGGGCCGTCTGAAAAAAACCAGTCCAGGGAGAAGCCCTTCCATGGCAGGGCTGGGAATAACGAGTCGTTGAAAGCCAGTACGCAGGTGATCAGCAAAGGAGCGAAGAGAAAGAAAAAAAACAAAAGAATGTAGATTTTGAAGCCAATACTGTAGCTCCTGCTCTGCGGCAGTGTTCGAATCACTGGACCACCTTGCTGAGTTTTTGATTGGTCAATCTCAACCCTATGAAAATAATCAGAGATGAAAGGACGAGCAGCAAAAATCCGAATGCTGAGCCCTGATTCCAGTTAAAGCTGGCAATAAACTGATTGTATATCTGCTCGGTAAACCAAAGAGAATTCTTGCCCCCCATAAGGTTGGGAGTCAGATAATTACCCAGGCTCAGCATAAATACCACGATAGAGCCAGAGGCGATGCCGGGCATGGCATGGGGAATAATGATTTTCCAGACTATGGTAAACATATTGGAGCCCAGATCGTAGGCAGCCTCTATCAGGCTGTCATCCAGACTGTCCAGAACGCTCAGCAGAGGAACGACCATGAAGAGCATGGAGGTGTAAACGAGCCCCATGGTCATCGCCACATCGTTGTAGAGCATTTCCACCGGCTGCTTCAGGATTCCCCACTCAAGCAGAAAATGATTGATCACGCCGCTTTCTCTCAACAGTATCATCCACCCGTAGATCCGCACCAGTTCACTGACCCAGAAGGGCATAAGCAGCAGCAGACTTAAAAATCCCTTGAACTTAGGTGGAGCAACCTTGGTAATATAAAAGGCCACCGGAAGTGAGATACAAAGAGTAAGAAAGGTCACGATAATCGCATATAGTGCGGTTCGGGTGAATGTCAGCCAGTAGATCGGCTCCCGGAAGAATTCGAGGTAATTTGAAACCGACCAGACCATGTCACCGTAGTCGTTTTCAATGCGAAAGGACATTCGGAGCAGGTCAATATGGGGCAACACGATGAGCAGGAAGAGCCAGAGCAGTATGGGGGTGAGAAAGATAAAAAGCGGCAGTCTTGATGTTGCTTTACCAAGTGTGTTCATGGCAGTGGAAAACAGGTGCCGGCTCTTACATCCCAACCTATTTCAATGCGGTCTTTTACAGAGATGTGTTCGTGCTGACGGTTTTGTGGCAGGCTGATAAGCAGCTCGTCGTCTGCGGCCCGACTTTCCGCCAGCAGCAGGCTGTTGGCTCCATCGAAGAGAATGGAGCTGACCATGACGTTCAGCCTGTTCAACTCAGGTAGTTCTTGGGCCGGTTCGAGGATAACCGATTCAGGCCTGATAAACAGTTCGGCCTGGACACCTGGGGTTAGCTGTCTGTCTGTTCTGATCAATAACTTTTCGCCGCTTGCTGTCTGCAGTTCCGCAGTGCCATCGGCACAACCAACTATTTTACCCGGCAGGCGGTTGTTGTCGCCCACGAATCTGGCCACAAAGGGGGAAGCCGGTTTGGTATAGAGATTCTGGGGGCTGTCAATCTGCTCGAATCGGCCTTCGTTCATGACCGCCACGTGATCTGACATAACCAGTGCCTCGGACTGGTCATGGGTGATATAGACAAAGGTCGTGCCCACTTCCATCTGCAATTTCTTTAGCTCTATCTTCATCTGTTCACGCAGCTTGAGGTCGAGTGCCCCGAGCGGCTCGTCAAGAAGCAACACTGTGGGGTCGAGCACCAGGCTGCGCGCAATAGCCACACGCTGTTTCTGGCCACCGGACAGTTGGTGAATTTTTTTTGCCTCGAAGCCAGGAAGGTTGACCCGTTCTAAAATATCAGAGACCTTCTTCCTGATTTCGGTTTTTGATTCGTTTCTGCGGGCCAGACCAAAACCAATATTATCGGCCACATTCATCATCGGAAACAAGGCAAGGTGTTGAAAAATGAGGTTAACGGGCCGTCTGTTCGGCGAGATATTCGCCATGTTTTGGGCGCGTATGTAGATAGCACCTTCACTGGGCTCTTCAAAGCCCGCGATCATTCTCAACAAAGTCGTCTTGCCACAGCCCGAAGGCCCGAGAATTGAGAAGAACTTACCTTTTTCAACTTCAAAGGAGACATCGTCAACCGCGACAAAGGATTTGAATCGTTTGCTGACGCTTTTTACGGATAAATCCACTTCCATGACATCGAGACCAGATCTCCATGGTGCACCGCCGCCAATTCTGATGTGATCAGCGGCAGTGCTTTAACGGGAATTTCTTTAAGGGGCCAGCGACACTATTGTGAGGCTTTTACCTTATCGAGAATTTTACCCTCAATGGCTTCCAGCTTGGCCGGGACTGGCGGGTACCATTTAATATTGTCGACATCAGCCTGGCTGAAGCTTCTTTGAAAATTGGCTTTAACCGCGTCATCATAGAACTCGATAGCACCTGCAGAAGCGGTTCCATATTTCTCTGCGTTGGTGAATACTGCAGCATTTTCGGGCCGCATCATAAAATTAATCCACTTATAGGCACCATCGACATTTTTTGCCTTGGCCGGGATTGTAAAGGTATCTATCCATCCCAGGGCACCGCTTTTTGGGGCGACGAAGTCAATATCGGGATTTTCAGCATTGAGTTTCCAGCCACCATTGTCCCAGGCCATGGCCACATTAACTTCTCCGGAGCGCATGGATTGGAGCAGAGCATCTCCGTTGGCCCAATAGGTCTTTACCAACCCTTTGGCGTCCATCAGCTTCTGGCCTATGCTCTCCATCAAAGCTTCATATTTTTCTGCATCATCGTAGAGGGCAAACGGGTCT
>JBPCUV010000179.1:0-3783 GCA_051010975.1 Desulfocapsaceae bacterium | reverse complement strand
AGCGGATGTACCGTCAAAGGGGTTTGCGGAAAGCAGGATTCAACCTCTAACCTTCAGGATTTATTAATTTATGATCTCAAAGGCATTGCTGTCTTAGCAAAAGGATTAAAAGAGGCCGGGGTTCAGGTCGATAAAAGCGTAGGTCTGTTCATCGCCCAAGGTCTCTTTACAACCATTACCAATGCAAACTTTGATAATGTAAGCCTGGAAAACTGGATCAAGCGCTCACAAAGCGTCAAGACCAAGCTCAAGGGTCAATTTGATGCACTATCTTCTCCTGCTGAGAAGGCATCAATCTGGTCTAAACTGATGTCGTTTCTCGGCGGTGCGGAAGAAGAACCGGCTTCGGAGCTATTTCATGCATCCGCGTTATGGTTTTCCAGCGACCCGACGATGTTCCAGGACAAAGCAAAGACCGTGGGCGTTCTGGCTACCGAAAATGAAGATGTACGCTCACTCCGGGAGCTTCTCATTCTCGGTCTGAAAGGAGTCGGAGCTTACGCAGAGCATGCAGCAGTCCTTGGGGTTGAAAAAGACGAAATCTATGATTTTGTCATCGAAGGCATGGCATCCACAACTGAAGATCTTTCCGTTGATGAGATGGTCGCCCTTGTCTTAAAAGCTGGCGAGTGTGCAGTCACAACCATGGCTGCATTGGACAGCGCAAACACCACAGCATACGGTAATCCC
Source organism: Desulfocapsaceae bacterium (assembly GCA_051010975.1). Taxonomy (GTDB): domain Bacteria; phylum Desulfobacterota; class Desulfobulbia; order Desulfobulbales; family Desulfocapsaceae; genus JABDQA01. The sequence continues at coordinate 3,093 of JBPCUV010000179.1, read as the reverse complement.
GAGATTACCGAAGTAAACTTAGGTGTCGGCGAGAATCCAGGTATCCTCATAAGCGGTCACGACCTCAAGGATATGGAAGAGCTCCTCATCCAGACCCAGGGTACGGGTATCGATGTATACACTCATGGTGAAATGTTGCCGGCAAATTACTACCCGGCATTCAAAAAATATGACCATCTCAAAGGTAACTACGGCGGGTCCTGGTGGCACCAGAACAAGGATTTTGAATCTTTTAACGGCCCGATTCTGATGACCACCAACTGTATCATCCCCATCAAAGATTCCAACTCTTATAAAGACCGCATCTACACCACAGGCATGGCCGGTTATCCAGGCGTCTCCCACATTCCTGAAAGGGTTAATGGTAAAGCCAAGGATTTCTCAGCTATCATCGAGCAGGCCAAGGGGTGCAGTGCTCCCAAGGAGATTGAAACCGGATCGATTGTCGGCGGATTTGCCCATAACCAAGTGCTGGCTCTGGCCGACAAGGTGGTTGAGGCAGTAAAATCAGGCGCTATCAAAAGATTTGTTGTCATGGCAGGGTGCGACGGCCGGCAGAAGGGCCGTGAATATTTCACCGAAGTTGCCCAGAATCTACCTGCGGATACCGTAATATTGACCGCGGGCTGCGCAAAGTACCGCTACAACAAGCTCGATCTCGGAGACATCGGCGGCATTCCAAGGGTTCTGGATGCCGGTCAGTGCAACGACAGCTACTCATTGGCCGTTATCGCCCTTAAACTGAAAGAAGTTTTTGAGCTGGAAGATATCAATGATCTACCGATTTCCTTCGATATCGGCTGGTATGAGCAAAAAGCGGTAGCGGTTCTTCTCGCCTTGCTGCATTTGGGTGTCAAGGGTATCCGCCTCGGACCATCCCTGCCTGCTTTCGTGTCCCCGGCAGTGCTGGATGTCCTCGTGGAAAACTTTGACATCAAGCCGGTCGGAACCGTTGAAGATGATATCGCAGCAATGATGCAAGGAAAATAATTAAACTTTCTTTGCACTCCACCTGTCATTATCAGCAGCATACTGATATCCGCCCATTTCATGGGGGGCGGATATTCAGTAGCTGCCGTGCTTTGCCTCTTAACACCGGCCCTGCTCCTGCTTAACAGGATATGGGCCACTTGTATTGTCTAGACACTGCTTATACTGTTTGCAGTTGAGTGGTTGCATACCATGTTTTGCTTTGTCGAGCTCCGCATGGAGTAAGAAATGGGCTGGATGAGGCTGGATGTTATACTCGGCATTGTGATTCTCTACCCCCGACTACAAATGATTGTGGCGAGAGGTTTCCGCTGGCAGGATCAAATTACTTTAATTTCCTGCAAGATAGATAATCAGAAATAAGGTCAGATTACTTATGTAGCTACCAATTCTTAATATGCCCATCGACTATCTTTGGTGGCGGTGCAGGTGATTACAGCTAAGACTGATGATACATCAACCTCGAAAGAGGTTCTTCTACATCAAGATAAGATTTGACCGTTTTTGTAAGGCAGGTCAGATTGATCATAGAAAAATTTTATATATAGGATTATCTGTCTCTTCTTTGTAGCGAAAACCTAAAGCATCAAGTTTTTCCTCCAGCACACCGTCTCTTCCTTCAGGACACTCAAGCCCTATGAGCACCCTTCCAAAGTCCCCACCCTGGGCCCGATAGTGAAATAGTGAGATATTGTGATTGCCACGAGTGGCTTCCAGAAAACGGGTAAGTGCTCCGGGGGTTTCAGGGAACCAGAAGCGAAACAATCGTTCGTTACTGACGGATTCCGATTTACCTCCGACCATATATCGGACATGGGATTTAGCCAAATCGTTGTCGGTAATATCTATATTATTGTACCCCGCTTCACTGAGCAGGCTGGCAAAATGAAATCGTTCATCTTCATTGCGGATGGAAATACCGACGAAGATGTGTGCCTGGTTGCGAGAGGATAGTCGATAGTTGAATTCTGTTATATTGCGTTTTCCCACCAGATCCGTACAAAATCTTTTTAACGATCCAGGATTTTCCGGAATCGTGACGGCGAATAGAGCCTCTTGTTTTTCACCGATTAGCGTGCGCTCCGCAACATAACGGAGCCTGTCAAAATTCATATTGGCTCCTGAGTTAACAGCAATAAAGGTCTGGCCCTTACATTCTGTTTCCCGGATATACTTGATAAGTCCGGTCATTGCGAGGCCGCCGGCCGGTTCGACTATGGAACGGGTGGCCTGATAAACCTCTTTTACACCACTGCACAACTCATCGGTAGTGACCGTAACAATTTGATCAATATGCCTTTTACAAAGTTCATAGGTGAGCCTGCCTACTTTTCGGACCGCAACACCATCAGCGAAAATACCCACCGCGTCAAGACTTACCCTCTTGCCTGCTTCTAGCGAAGCACTCATTGCGTTGCTGTCCTGCGGTTCCACACCAATAATTTTTATTTTAGGTTGAAGCGTTTTAATATAGTGTGCAATGCCTGAAATCAGCCCACCGCCACCAATAGGAACAAATACCGCATCAAGTCGCCCGGGATTTTGCCGCAGCAGCTCGTCACCGATTGTACCTTGACCTGCAATGACCAGCTCATCATCAAAGGGGTGAATCGGAATCATTCCTGATTCGCTGGCCAATCCTTCGGCATGCGCTGCAGCCTCAGAATAGTTACTGCCAGCGAGTACGACTTTACCCCCGTAGCGTTTTACAGCATCCACTTTTATTTTCGGGGTAGTCTCGGGCATAACTATCACGGCCCTGATGGAAAGTTTTCTTGCCGCAAAAGCAACTCCCTGGGCATGATTACCAGCACTCGCAGCAATGACTCCTTTATTGCGATCCTGTTCGTCTAGATGAGCGATTTTATTGTATGCACCCCTTATTTTAAACGAGAATACCGGCTGCTGGTCTTCACGTTTTAAGAGAATGCGATTGCTATATCTTTTTGATAGTTCCTTTGCCTCATCAAGTGGTGTTTCTATGGCCGCTTCATATACACGAGAAGTCAGGATTTTTTTAAACAGTTCTTGCACAATAATACCTCAAGGTTTTATTCCTCTAACTAGAGGTGACGTGAAGGGTGTGGTTATAAATATCATCTC
>JBPCUV010000178.1:0-7385 GCA_051010975.1 Desulfocapsaceae bacterium | reverse complement strand
TCTTTGCGGTCAACAATTATCAACGCGAGAAGAGATTAAACGAACTTGTCTTGAAGCAGGAGGCGACGGCCATACTTAACCTGGTAGCCGCCGGTTCCCGCAGTGCCATGCGCAGAGGATTCATGCGCGGTGATCTCGATGGCGATAACTGGATAGAGTCAATTTCCCAGAGTATAGAAAACAGCGTCGAGCATCCCGGACTCCTCGCTCTCTATCTGGTTGATAACAGAGGCGTCATCAGAACCCACTCCAATTCTGAGAGGGTCGGTAGCCAGGTAGATGACCCGACTCGTCTGTTGCTGGATCGCCAAAAAAAGGACAAGCAACGAAAAATAAGTGCCATAGTCCGCGGTGCCGGCAAGGATCATCCGGTGTTCCTGATGGCAATGAGCTTTCTGCCTGCGGGGCTCAATGATGCAGGCGCTCAATTCAACCGTGGAAGAATGGGAAGAATGCGGTCTGGACAACCTCCCATTCCCCCTGAACAACTTGAAAGAATGAGTGAGTTAGCCGACACCTCGTTAGCACTTGTGGCGGAGCTCAGCCTTGAGACCTATCAACAGGCCGTAAAAAAACAGATCCTTCAAATAGTCATACTTTCGGTAATTCTACTGCTGGTCGGGGCCGGCGGTCTTCTGTCACTCGTTCTCATCCAAACCTACAAAGGTTCCCAGAAACGTTTAAGGAGCATACGCTCGTTTACCGACACCCTGGTTTCCTCATTACCGATTGGGCTGATCGCAACTTCCTCCGACGGCCTTATTAGAACCTGCAACCCCAGCGCCGTTCAGATGCTCAATCTTAAAGATCAATCATGTGTTGGGATGGCGCTAGCAGATGTACTCGACCAGAATATGTCAGAGCTGCTGGCACAGCGGGAAAATGAAGAACTTCATCATTGGGAGATGGCATCTGCCGATGAGTTTGGAGAAGAAAAGAGCCTGCACCTCACCAAGGTGAATATCAAGGAAGGAGCACAGGCCACCGGTGGACTCATGTTGTTGGTTCAGGACTTGAGCCAGATACGGGAACTGGAGGAGCAGCTCCAGAGAGCTGAGCGTGATGCTGTGGTTGGCCGGATGGCCGCCGGGGTGGCTCATGAGCTTCGCAATCCTTTGAGTTCGGTAAAAGGATTGGCCCTGCTTCTCAAGTCTAAATTCGTCGAGGATCCTACTTCTCAGCAGACTGCTGATCTGATGGTGGAGCAGGTGGAACGGCTTAATCGCTCAATCTCGGAGTTATTGGACTATGCCAGGCCCGGTATGGTGACGAAGGCATCTCTGCATATAGACGAGCTGCTCGCCAAATCGCTTATGCTGGTCCGTACCGACGCTGAAACGCAGAATATCGTGGTGGAGGAATCTTACGGCTGTGGCTCGAAAACGATGGAAGGGGATCAGGACAAGCTGACCCAACTGTTCTTAAATCTGTATCTGAATGCAATTCAGGCAATGAGCGAAGGCGGCAAACTGACAATTCTCACAGATTGCTCCGGTCCCGATATAACTATCGAAATTTCTGATAGCGGGTGTGGCATCCCCTCAGAGATTCTCGATAAAGTATTCGAACCTTATTTCACCAACAAACACGAGGGAACAGGTTTGGGTTTGGCCATGTCAGCACGGATAGTTCACGACCACAACGGTACGATCTCGCTGAAAAGCGTGGAACAGGAAGGGACCACGATAACCATAAAGTTGCCGTCTCAGGGAGCCTTTGACTCCGTTTGATTGTCTATCTGAACCTGGTCGTCAAAGGTAAATCCCTGGTCTTCAGCGCTGAAGACCGATCGCAGTTTACGCCACAGAAAACGAATCGCTCCCCAGAGTTTTGGTATCAGCCAGACTGCCAGCAGCAGAAAGAGGACAAACAGGATCAAAAAGAGCAGCGGAAAGTGGAGGGCGGTGAACAGGCCGCCAATAACCAGGAAATCTTCGAAGAGTGAAGCAGCCCAGTTGCTGAAAGGCTCCGGCGAGGTATTGATAACCACCCGCGAGCCGGCCTTGACCATGTGGCTGGTGGCGGCTACCGTTCCACCCAGAATGCCAGCCGCAACAACGAGTGCAGGTGAGACGTCTCCAACTGCTGAGGCAGCGAGTATGACACCGGCCGGAATTCTTATGAACGTGTGGATCGTATCCCAGCCGGTATCGACGCCGGGGGTTTTATCGGCAAAAAATTCAACCAGAAACATCAGCCCGGCGCAACCGATAACAAGCGGCGATTGAAGGACGAGGAGTTGGTTAGGGAGGGTGACATTTCCTGTTGCACCTAAAATGCCCAACACCGCTATGGTGGCGTATAAGTTTATACCGCTGGCCCAGGCAGCCCCCATGGTCAAGGCTATGGTGGAAATAATCTGCTGGTAGGAATCCATTTCCTTTCCTCGATGCTGATTCCTCTAGAGAATGCTAACCATTCATGTTCTGTTGCCGGCCTTGACAGCTTGACCGGAGAGATGCTTGTTTAGGAATTCACACTCGGCAGGGGACAAATCGAATTGAAGCTCAACTTTCTGGAGCAGTTCGATGCGACTCTTCTCCGGATGAGATTCAACCATCTCAGAAAAATATTGTACCGCTTTTTTCAATTTATCTCGACCTAGAGGACTTTTCTCTGTCATTACTGGCTCTCCTTTCTAACCGGTTTCAAAACTAAACCCGCAAGTGGCGGAACCTTGGTCAGACAATGATAAGGCGCCCTTGCAAACGGTTCATCAATTGCCAGGAGGCGGTCGCCTGGACAGGCGCCACTGCCGCCAAACACAGCTGAATCGGAGCAGATGAGAAGCTCATATTCTCTATTCTCGGGCAAACCTACTTTGTAGTTTTCAAGAGTTTGCGGAGTAAAGTTCAAAAGACATACAAGATGATCAGCTGGGTCTTCGCTATTCCTGGTAAATGATATAATGGAATTGTCCTGATCTTCGAGATCGAGCCAGCCGAAGCCACGATGATCATAATCGAGCTGCCATAGTGGCGGATGCTGTTTGTAAAGTTTGTTGAGCTGACGGACAAAGTCCTGGGTCTGTCGGTGAAAATCCCCCATGTCGAGCAGATGCCAGTCCAGACTCTGCTTACAGTACCATTCAGATCTCTGGCCGAATTCACCTCCCATGAATAGCAGTTTTTTTCCGGGATGAAGATAGAGGTAGAGCAGCAGCAGCCTCAGATTGGCGAATTTCTGCCAATCATCGCCTGTCATTTTTTCGAGCAACGAGTATTTGCCGTGCACAACCTCATCGTGCGACAGCGGTAGAATGAAATTTTCCGAGTGGGCATACATCATGGAAAAGGTCAGGGCGTTGTGGTGAAATTTTCGATAGAACGGGTCCTTAGCAAAATAACCTAGAATGTCGTTCATCCAGCCCATGTTCCATTTGAACCCGAATCCAAGTCCTCCTTGATCTGCAGGTTTTGATACTCCGTAGAAACTGGTTGATTCCTCGGCCATCATCAGGGTTCCGGGATAACGCTCGTAGATTACCGAGTTCATATGTTTGATGAACTCGATTGCTTCGAGGTTCTCTCTGCCGCCATAACAGTTTGGTACCCATTCTCCTTCACGACGCGAATAGTCGAGATAGAGCATGGAAGCAACAGCATCAACACGCAGGCCGTCGATGTGATACTTATCGAGCCAGAATAGAGCACTGGCAATAAGAAAATTACTTACCTCCTGACGGCCGTAATTGTAGATCAGGGTACCCCATTCGGGGTGAGCCCCTTTGCGAGGGTCCTCATGTTCGTAGAGCGCGGTTCCATCAAAATTAGCAAGACCGTGGGTATCTTTGGGAAAATGGGCTGGAACCCAGTCAAGAAGTACGCCGATCTGGTTCTGATGACAGACATCGACGAAATACATGAAATCGTCGGGCACACCATATCGGCTTGTCACACTGAAAGAACCAGTAACTTGGTAGCCCCACGATTCATCCAGCGGGTGTTCCGTCACTGGCATAAGTTCGATATGGGTAAATCCCATATCCTTAACATAGGGCACGAGCTGTTCTGCCAGTTCACGAAAGGTGAGAAAGCGCTCGGGATTATCTGGGTCGCGCCGCCATGATCCCGGATGAACTTCATAGATGGAAAGCGGCTGATCGTAGGGTGGAGTGAACCGCTTTTGTTCCTGCCAATCCTGATCTTGCCACTGGTAGCGACTCAAATTTCTGATCACGGACGCAGTGCGGGGTCTGTTTTCAGCAAAAAATTGAAACGGGTCTGACTTTTCCAACACCTCTCCGCTCTGAGTTTTGATCCGGAAACGGTACAACTCATCCTCTACGAGGCCGGGAATGAAAAGCTCCCAGATACCTGAACTACCTAAGACCCGCATTTGATGTACGCGGCTGTCCCAGCCATTGAAGTGTCCGACCACTGCGACCGACCTGGCATTTGGGGCCCAGACCCGAAAGAGGGTACCGTTGATTTTAAGATGCATAGCCAACTGGGCGCCAAGCAGGTTATAGAGGGAATAATTGGTGCCCGAGTTAAACAGGTAGCGGTCGGTTTCTTCAAGCAGAACGGGAAAACGATAAGGATCGTTGATCAGGTGGACGTCGCCGGATCGGTAAGTCACTTTATACTGATATTCATAGGGTTCAAGATCTGGAAAATCCAGTTCTTGGCTTATCAACTCACACTCGAAGATACCTTCCGGGTGGGTGCGGACCATCTCCCATTGTTTTCCTGAACTAAGCAGGGAAACTGCTGAGGCATTGGGTTGGAGTGTTCTGGCCAGTAGAATTTCTGAAGAACCTGCCTGGCGGTGTATTCCAAGATACTGGAAAGGATCGTAATAATTATTATGTAGGATTTCGTCGGCAATTGTATTCATGATATCTAAAAAAACGGGGCTGGAGTGCAGGTAAACTGCAACCATCCTGCACTGTCTGGTTTACCGGATAACGTGAGCGCTCAATTATTTGTCTGCTGCCATTAAACCCGAGCATGTCTCTGTTTTAAGTAACAGATTTAAGATATAGGGTATGATTGGCAAAAAGTCATTGGGAAAAAAGCTTCACTGCCATATAGGGTGGTTGTGAGAGTAATAGATGCTGCTTAGGGTTGATGGGCGAGGGATTGTCTTGACGGTTCTGCTGTCTGCCTGATAATCTATAACTAGAGAAACACACAATTTATGGATATTGAAGGATTTTTATCATGACCGAAATCCAGACTCCCGTCATTGAAGCACTGACCGGATCTTTTCTTATCTCTACCCCGCAGATGCCCGATCCCCGTTTCGAGGAACAGGTTATCCTGATTTGCGCCCACAGCGAGGAGGGTGCGATGGGAGTCGCCGTCAACAAACCAAACCCTTACTTTAGTCTCGAGGAGATTCTCAGAAGTGCTCACCTCGAAGTGCCGGATCTTGCTCTACCGCCTGTATATGTGGGGGGCCCGGTAGAACTCGAGTCGGCCTTCGTGCTCTATCGCTCAGAGTATCAGGTGGATCATCAACTGGAAATAAGTGACAGCCTGGCACTTTCACGCGAATCAAAAATTCTTGAGGACATCAGCAGAGGTGACGGTCCCGAGAGCTACCTTTTCCTGCTTGGATATGCCGGCTGGGGGCCCGGACAACTAGAATCAGAATTGATTGCTGATGGCTGGCTCAGCCTGCCAGCCACTGATTCGATCATATTCGATATCGAAAACCAGGAAAAGTGGCGGACAGCTGCGATGCTTTATGGTATAGACATCTCCACCCTTGGTGATATGGCTGGTTTCGCTTAGGGGTTTTAAAAATTCAATCAGCCATTGTTTCTGGTGCAATTTGCCAGGGCCCGTTTCCAGTTGATTTTATTAGACCCACCGATGCACCCTTCCACTGACCTGTAAAAGATTCTAGAGCCGTTCACCTATGTCAGATATCAAGAAAATATTTAATTGTACCCAATGCGGCTTCTGCTGCCACGGTGAAACCACCGTCTCACTTGACGAAGATGATCAGAAAAAAATGATAGCAGCCCTCGATTCCACCCGAGAGGTAGTTGCTGATAGATACTGGAGAATAAATGGCTCAATAGTGCAGATGAAAACGGTAATGGGGCACTGTATTTTCTATGACGACGGTTGCACAGTCTATCACGGTCGCCCCTGGCGTTGTGCTCAATGGCCATTGGTACCTGCTTTGCTGGATGATGAAAATAATTTCCTGATTATTCGTGATTCCTGCCCGGGAATAAACAAGGATCTGAGCTATCAGGAGTTTAGAGAAATCCTGGTACGGCTTATCGGTGACAAGTCATGATAGTTGTTCTCAGCCATGAAGCTTGAAGTCCTGCTGCTTAATAAAACCAAAGAAGCTTACCTACAGCAGGGGATCTTTGACTATCAGACTCGGCTGAAACGATTCAATCCGATAGAGCTTATTGAGATAAAAGTAAAAAAATTATCGAACCGGAGTGATTCGGAAATAAAGACCTTCGAGAGCACATTGCTTGACAAGCGAGCGACAGAAGGGAGCTACCGTATCGCTCTGGACAGCAGAGGACAGCAACTCGGCTCAAAAAAATTTGCCGCCTTTCTCTCCGATCTAGAACGAAAATCAGTGCAGACGGTAAGTTTTATTATCGGTGGCCCTCTAGGCTTGGCTGATGAACAGCTGCGAAAGGCAGATACAATTCTGTCGCTGTCGGCTATGACCTATACCCATGACATGACGAGGCTGATCCTGCTCGAACAGATCTACCGGGCCTATACGATAAAAGCGGGTACTCGCTATCATAAATAGGGAATCAGGTAGATATCGTAGCGACTGCTCTTTGCCTTGATTACAAAGGAGGGTTCCCTGTCATCCAGGTGTCCAGCTCTGGCTGGTCGTTTGACCGCCACTCGTTTTTTTGCCCTTTTCAATGCTGCAGTCAGCAATTCAGAACCATCTGGGTCGTCACCCACCACTTCACGCAGCATTCTCATTTTCTGTTTGTTGAGTGGCGATTTTGCCAAGGATGGGTACATGGGATCGAGAAACACAGTATCATAAGAGATATCTGTGGAGTTAAGATAATCGATACTGTCTGCCAGTTTCAGGGTGACGCGGTGGTCAAAGATACGTCTGACCCTGTCATTTTCACTACAGCGGGAAATGGCGTCGGCCAGCAAGGCCCAGATAACTTTCGATCGCTCTATCATTGTTACCTGGCAGCCCAGAGTAGCAAGCACAAAAGCGTCTTCACCGAAGCCGGCGGTTCCATCCAATAGAGTAGGCCGATATCCCCTTTTAATACCTGCCGCTTTTGCCAGCGGCTGATTGACACGGTGGTCTTGCATGAACCGGTAGTAGATAGCTCCTGATAGAAAATCAGCTGAGAGCGGAGCTGTTTTGGGGTCGACTTCATTTCTTAATTCGAGTCTGGAATCACGAATGGCCAGTAC